>JBBRVL010000505.1:0-1515 GCA_038246925.1 Chloroflexia bacterium | reverse complement strand
GCCTCAACGAGCGCCACCTGGTGATAGGCATTCTCCACGCTCGCCAGCCCGAACCGAAACGGTGTTCGAGCCTTGATAATCTCCAACGCCTCCCTCATGTTAGCCTCAATCACGTCCCAGCCCATACTGTGTATTGCCGCCGCCCCCGCGTGCTTGCCAAGCCCTATCGCCAGCATCTTCGCAAGGCCGCTCTCCAGACCACCCCGAAAAGTAGTGTGCGGCTTGATCCGATTCAGCGGGATAACAAGGTCAGCTTCTAAAGCCTCTCTGTCAAAGTAAACAGGCAGCCCATTACTGAGGCGACCTATTTCCACGGCATCCATGCTCGAGAGCACGGGCGCGCCTACGGATCCCTCGGTCACACCCAGGTGGGCGAGTACGTCGCGCTGTCCCTCGGCGGTAGCGCCTCCATGACTCCCCATTGCGGGCACGATCAAGGGCTTGCACCCATGCTCATGCAACAAATCCACCGTGGCGCGCACCATCTCGACGAGCGACGCCAACCCTCTGCTGCCTACTCCCAGCGCAACGCGCTCCCCAGACCGAAAAAATCGGTTGATCTCGGGCTTTGACATCTCCCGGCGTACGGCAGCCTCAACATCAGCCTCTCGCGTTACAGGGAAAGCCTGGCGCACATGCACCCACAGCGGTAGTGGCACATCGACGAGTTGCTCCCACCTCCCCCAATCAGGCGGCGTTAGCATCAAACGTGGGCCGCACCCGCAGTGGATGATAGAAGTTCTCGTCCTTCCGACAAGGAGAGTTCAGCGATTACCTGCGAGAGCGCCAGCATTGTCACATCTATATCCCCTGGGCGGACGAAACCCATATGCCCTATCCGAATGATAGCGTCCTCAAGAGCGCCCTGCCCAGCAGCCACGATTACGCCCCGCTCACGCATCAGGTCGGTTATTTGGCGTGCTCCAACGCCTTCGGGTACGCGCAGGGCTGTGACGGTCCGCGAGGCGATCTCGTCAGCGGCGAGAGGCTCCAGACTGGCCCGGCGCGCAAGCTGGCGTACCCTGTTCCGCAGTTCCATATGCCTGGCGTATACCCTCTCAAGCCCTTCATCGAGAATCAAGTGTAATGATGCCTGTAGGCCGAAGAGCAGCCCGACAGCCGGAGTGTAAGGCGTCTCACCCCGCCGGGCGTACCGCCGCGCCGCCTGGAAGTCCCAGTAGTACCGGGGCAGGCGCGCACGCTCTGTTGCCGCCCATGCCCGCTCGCTCACCGACAGCATCGTCAGGCCGGGAGGAGCCATCCAGGCCTTCTGCGATGCCGTAATCGCCACGTCAACCTCCCAGCGGTCAACGGGGATATCGACCGCCCCCATCGAGGAGATCGCATCCACAACTACCAGCGCATCCTTATTGCCGGTACTGGCACGCACCAGCCTGCTCGCCGCCTCTATATCATGTTGCACGCCCGTGGAGGTCTCATTATGCGTCAGCAATACACCTGCCACCTTGCCACCCACTTCCAGGCTAACTTCAAGAGCCGCCAGGTCTATAGCCT
>JBBRVL010000504.1:0-1617 GCA_038246925.1 Chloroflexia bacterium | reverse complement strand
TATATAGGCACCCTTTTCATGTTGGTAGGCATACTGGGCTGGCTGCGTATCCTCTACTTCTGGGGCTTTGAGGAGGATATGAACTTTCGGGCTACCTTCTCAGGCCATCTCCCGACGGTTATCTTCGCGGTACTGGCGCTGGTGGTCGGCTTCCAAATATGGCTCATCGGTCTGCTGGCTGACCTTATCGCCGCGAGCCGCCGCCTTACCGAAGAAACGCTGTACAGAATGAAGCGAATGGAACTGGAGCTATACGATCTGCGCGAGCGCGGGCAGTCGCTTGCACGCGAAGAGAACGAGGTGCTTATGAGCGGGTCAGATTCGGCTGAGGCAGATGGGAGTTTGGTCGAGCCTGCGGGAACTAAGGTATAATTCGCCGGGCCTTCGTAAAGACGGTTTTTGCTTGCGGTTTGTGCATAGAATCGCCATAACGCTTATGCTAGCAGTGGCGCGAACCTTGCAGTAGGAAGCAATCAGGTTCTCCGGTTCGACGCTGCATTTTCTCCGGTCTTTATACGGTTGACAGTCTTGTTGCACATAAAAGATTGTGATATAATTTACAAGGATGGGGCAGCAACGATGCTGTATGGAGGAGCTATGACGCCACTCGACATTCTGGCCCAGGTCGCTACGCCAACGGCACAGGGTTCCGCGCTACAAAGCCAGGTAGCCGAGAATCAGGCCAACTGGCTCGTGATCGCCGTTTACTTCCAGATGGTGCTCGGTATCGCCATCACGATGATGCTTCTGCCACTGCTCCTGCGCCCGAAAAACCCTAACCGCGTAAAGTCGATGGCCTACGAGTCGGGAATGCCTCCCATCGGTAATGCCCAGCAACGCTACACCGTCCGCTACTACATAATTGCCATGCTCTTTGTCGTGTTCGACATCGAGGCCGTCTTCTTCTATCCGTGGGCTGTTGCCTTCAACGCTATCGGCTGGTACGGCCTCATTGAGATGGTATTGTTTATCGTCCTTCTGCTAGTCGCGTATGTTTACGCGTGGAGGAAAGGAGCACTAGATTGGGTCTCCTAGTCAATAGATTCCGCCCAAGCGTCGTCACCACGACCGCTGACTTCCTGTTCAACTGGGCGCACAGGTATTCAATGTGGCCCCTGATACTCGGTACTGCTTGTTGTGCTATCGAGATGATGGCGGTCGGTATTTCGCGCTTCGATATGCTGGAGCGGTTCGGCATGCTTTACCGCTTCTCGCCCCGCCAGAGCGACGTGATGCTGGTGTGCGGCACGGTCACCAAGAAGTTCGCCCCGGTGATGCGCACAATCTGGGACCAGATGTCCGAGCCGAAGTGGTGCATAGCTGTAGGCAACTGCGCCTCGGCAGGCGGCCCCTTCCCGACCTACGCGGTCGTCCAGGGTATCGACGAGATAGTGCCGGTAGATATTTACATCCCCGGCTGCCCGCCCAACCCGGAAGCGATCTTCTACGGTATCCTCAAGTTGCAGGAGAAAGTGCAGCAGCAAACGATAGCCCGTGTTGGCTCCAAGCCGGAGAAGAAAAAGGCTGTCTAGAAGCTGACAACTTCTCTTGAACCACAAAGAACACAAAGCGAACCAAGTTATTGTTGTTCACCGCAGAGGCGCAGAGGACGCGGAG
>JBBRVL010000503.1:0-1627 GCA_038246925.1 Chloroflexia bacterium | reverse complement strand
TCGCCCACGAGGACGGCCGGGGTGAGAGAAGATCAGTTGCATTTTGATGTCGGCGCTCACCTGCTCCATATGACGGGAGATGAAATCGCTGCCGTGGTCGGTGTAGAAGATGTCAGGGATGCCGCAGACGTGCCAATGCGCTTCAGCCTTTCGCCAGATAGCCTGCCGTAAAGCCAGTGCGGTTTGCAGAGCCGAGGGGGCCTGGAAACTGAGCAGGTAGCCTGCAACTGCTCGGCTGTAATCGTCAAGGATCACCGTCAGCCACGGCCTGCGGGGTTTGCCTGTGGGGTCGAGCAGCCAAATATCCATCAAGCAATGATCTGCCTGCCACATCTCATTGGGACGCGTTGCTTCTCGCCGATATAGCAAGTCGAATGCTTCCTGGTAGACCTTGGCGCCCTCATGCGCGAGCGTGCGTAAGCCGGGATCGATAGCGCGAATAATCCCATAGACGGTACGGTAGCTAGGAGCAGGCCAGTCGTGCTGAAGGGCGATCGTGAGTACCTGGCGATGGACCGCAGCGGCCGAAGGAGGGGGTGTACGTAGCGCCAAACCCTCGGTCAACTCCACCAGTTGTGGGGCGATCCGGCGTGCCGGCTGAGACGGACGTGGTGGCCGACGGCGACAAAGGCCAGGCAGCCCATGCTGGCGGTATCGCTGTAGCCAATATTGCATAGTGCGCAGAGGCGTGTCGTGCTGGCGAGCCAGGGCGCTCAGTGTGACCCCATCTTCGAGATGAGGTCGCAGTAGCTGGAAGCGAGTCAGCGCCTGGATACGCGCTTGCTCAGAATAATCCGCGAGGAGGAGAGACGTGTTGGTGTCGTGGCCTTCCGTAAGCATGGCGTGATAATACCACGTTCGGGTTGTGGATAATCATCTTTTGCGCAAAGCAGTATTGCAGATTCTACGCAATCTCCTGTTGCAGTTCACACCATCAACTCGCAATATCGGGGCGACTGACGAAGAAGTTGAGATAGGCCCGGTTGACTTTGCAATTATTACTGCACTGCCGGTCGAACTGGCTGCCGTACGGGCAAAGCTCAATAATCCCCGCCCTCTAAAAGAGAGAGACAGCACGATAACCTACTATAGAGGTCAGGTTTCTATTCCTGGAACGGACCGCTTTTATGAAGTGGTAGTAGCCGGGCAACTCACTATGGGTAATATTGACGCGGGCATAACCACTACTAAGACTCTTGAACGATGGAAACCTCGATACGTACTGCTCGTAGGTATCGCGGGCGGGGTTAAGGGGAAAGTGAAATTGGGGGACGTGGTGGTTGCCGAGTTTGTGAACTATTACGAACAGGCAAAAGTTATGGAAAATGAAAGCGAGGTGCGCCCCAGGCAGTATCCGGCAGGAGGCGTACTTTATAACCAGGTTCTTGCATATGAGGAACTTGACTGGAGAGCCGAAATCGGTGTACCTTCGCCGTCTAAGGCCAAAGTAGTAACGCCTAGCGGTCCCAAGTTCGGCCCCATAGCAGCAGGCGAAAAGGTGATTAAAGATCAAGCCTCTCTAGATGCCTTGGTGGCACAGTGCCCGAAAATGTTGGCTGTGGCAATGGAGGGAGCGGGCGCGGCGCATGCTGTATATCGTGACGCGGGAAAATCAGAATTCTTGGAG
>JBBRVL010000502.1:0-1635 GCA_038246925.1 Chloroflexia bacterium | reverse complement strand
TACCCAGCGTTCGGCGTGGGCTTCGGCGCTGCGGGCACGCTCGACCTCACCACCGGCGTCTCCAGCGTCTACCTCACCGTTGCCGAGCGCACAGGCTTGATCGGCCTCGCCCTCTTCCTGGTCACGGCCATAATCTTCATGGTACACGCCCTCCGCGCCCTAGTCGTCTCCCACCGCCACGCCCCCCCACGCGGCGATCCATCCGAGGCAGACTGGTCGCTGCTAGACTCGGCGCTCCTGGGAGGCGCGGCAGCCATCTTCGGCGCGCTAGTCGTAGGTGTAGCCGACCACTACTACTTCAACATCGAGTTCCCCCACATGGCCGCCCTATTCTGGCTCGTCGCCGGGATGACATTTGCTGCGCGGCGGATATTCATGTCTAATCACGAAGACCACGAAGATACGAAGATACGAAGAGTCAATTGAAGGTATGTTTCAAATTCAGTTAGTGCCTGTGCTGATGCAAAACCAATAAATCTTCGTATCTTCGCATCTTCGTATCTTCGTGATTCACAGAGCTAACGTCAGGAGACACCATATGGACCTACTGCACCTGTTCCTTGACCAGCACTCCATCGTCCATTCCGCCGACGTGGGGCAGACTGGCGAGTGGTCCATGTACGACTCCGTCCTGAAAGGGCTGACGGAGGAGCAGATGCGCCTCAGTCCCGCCAAAGGGATGAACACCATCGCCTGGCTCGTCTGGCACATGGCCCGCACCGAAGATGTCACCATGAACCTCATAGTTGCAGGCCGTCCACAAGTTCTTGCCACCGACAATTGGCCGGACCGCCTCAACCTGACCCGCCGTGACATCGGCACCTCCATGACCGACGACGAGGTAGGCGACTTCAGCCTGCGCGTCCACCTCCCCACCCTCCTCGCCTACCGCGACGCCGTCGGGCGACGCACCCGCGAGATCGCTCGCATCCTCCCCGTCGAGGAGCTAGACAAAAGGGTAGACCCCATCCGCATAGAGAAGCTCCTATCCGAAGGCGCGCTTGCCGATGGCGCATTACGCCTCGCCGAGTTCTGGGGCGGCCAGAAAAAATCCCTCATCCTTAACCTGCCCTCCACCGGCCACAACTTCATGCACCTCGCCGAAGCGCTTACTGTAAGGAGGCATCTGCTGAAGTAAACCGAAACCTTCAAAAAGCTATAATTAGCGCTCCGATGATCTATCTAAGATTGCAAAAGCCAACGCAACACAATGTTTGCAAAAGATTTGATGCTTTTTCGGGTTACCGGCACAATGCCAACCCAATCCCTCTGGCGTTGTAAATAGCTGGGTGCGGCGGCGTTGACTTCCACCTTCAGCCACGCTACCATCCAGGCCCCCAACCCAACCCTCAACCTTTAGAGGCTCATATTCAATAAACGCAACCCCGCCTCTGTCATAGATAGCCTGACCATAACGCAAATTTGAAGGCATGGCTAACTCTCGGATTATCTCAGGGCTTAATAGATCACGGACCGTTTTCTGTTGATCGCTCACGAACTGATTATATAGCAAGAGTACTGGCTAGATATGAGAGCATGGTGTAGGGGCGAGGCATTCCTCGCCCAGGCAAGAATTGTGGCTGTGTCAACAAGGGCGAGGCAATCCTCGCCCCGACACCATCAATATTAAAACCT
>JBBRVL010000501.1:0-1746 GCA_038246925.1 Chloroflexia bacterium | reverse complement strand
GGCCCCTCGATACGCCACCAGACGATGTTCGAGATGCTCGGCAACTTCTCGTTCGGCGATTACTTCAAGCGCGAGGCCATCAGACTTGCCTGGAAGCTGCTCACCGAGGATTTTGGCCTGGACCCCAACCGCCTCTGGCCCACCGTCTACCTGGACGATGACGAGTCCGCCGAGCTATGGCACGAGGTAGCGGGCATAAGGCGGGAGAGGATCACGCGCCTGGGGGCCGAGGATAACTTCTGGGCGATGGGCGACACCGGGCCTTGCGGGCCGAACAGCGAAATCTACTGGGACTTCCAGCCTGAGCGAGGCGAAGACGGCAGCAACCCCGGCAACGACGAGTCCCGCTTCTTTGAAATATGGAACCTCGTCTTCATGCAGTTCAACCAGCCGGGCGACGGTAGTATGGTGCCCCTCGAAAAGCCCGGTGTAGATACTGGTATGGGCCTCGAACGCATGAGCACTGTTATGCAGGGCGTTCGCAGCAGCTACCAGACCGATCTATTCATGCCCTACATGGACAAGATCATGGAGCTTACAGGGCACTCGAAAGAGGAGATGGAGAGGCAAATCGTATCCTACCGCGTGGTCGCCGACCACGGCCGCGCCTCTACTTTCCTCATAGGAGATGGCGTATTGCCGGGTAATGAGGGCCGCAGCTACGTCCTTCGGCGGGTGATGCGCCGTGCTATGGTGCATGGCCGCAAGCTCGGCCTTGAACGGCCTTTCTTGACGGAGATTGCCAGGACAGTTATGGCTGAAATGGGCGACATCTATCCTGAGATTGTGCAACGGCGCGACTTCATCTTGAAGGCTATACTCAATGAGGAAGAGAGCTTTGGGCGCACTCTCGTCTCCGGCCTAAACAGGTTCGACCAGGTTGCTTCTACCAACAAACTCCAATCGGGCGATACCTTCCCCGGCGAAGAAATGTTCCGTCTGTATGATACGTTCGGCCTGTCGAAAGACCTGATAGCCGACCTCGCCACCGCCCGTGGGTTTGCCCTCGATGAAGAGGCTTACAACACCGCCATGACCCGCCAGCGAGAACAAAGCAAGGCAGGCTCATCCTTCAAGCAAGGCGAACGCGAGAACCTCGACATTTATCAGCAGATTTCCAGCGAGCCAACGCGCTTCCTCGGCTACGATTACTCTCTGTTGGATTACCCCATCACAGAATCAGACAACAATCCAAAATCCAAAATCCAAAATCCAAAATCGAGAGTGCTTGGCATCATCATCGATAAAGAGGCAGTCGATGTGGCTGGGCAGGGACAGGAAGTAGAGGTCGTGCTTGACCAGACGCCCTTCTACCCTGAGGGCGGAGGTCAAGTAGGAGATAAAGGCTTCCTGACCTGGGATGGTGGCCGCATGGAAGTGCGCGATACCAGGAGACCTGTGGGTGGGATCATCGCGCATCGCGGCGTTATCTCTGGGGGGACCATCAGGAGCGGGGCCGAAGTGCATGCTAACGTGCCGGGCAGTGTGCGCTGGGAGACGATGCGCAACCACACCGCTACCCACCTGTTGCAGAAGGCGCTCCGCGATGTGCTGGGCACGCATGTTCATCAGGCAGGCTCGGTGGTAGAGCCGGGCAGGCTACGCTTCGACTTCACTCACGGCCAGGGCCTATCCCAGCAGGAAGTCACCGAGATAGAGCGCATCGTCAACGAACAAATAATGCTCGACTACCCGGTGCAGGCAACCGAGATGGCCTACCAGGAGGCGCTGAACGAGGGCGCGATG
>JBBRVL010000500.1:0-1905 GCA_038246925.1 Chloroflexia bacterium | reverse complement strand
ATCACCGCGTCCGGTACGAGGCAATCGGGCTTCAACACGCCTGACTCTCGCCAGGAGACTCCCCGCGCCAGCACCAGCGCCATGCCCACCATGAGATGATTCAGGCCGATGTAAATAGCTATTGCTAAAGACGCGGAGAGGAGTGGCGCGAGCGAATTTACTTGCCCTATGCCGGCGATTATGGCATTGTAAACGGTGAGCGCGCTCAGGGCGGGTATGATGTGAGCCGCGATGTTGAAGGGCTGTATGTACCACTTGCGGCGGCGCGCTCCTGGGGTGAGAGACTCTTTCAGCCACTCTACCAGGTGAGGTATCGCGACCAGCAGCACGACGAGCGCGGGGTGAAGCAATATCACGCCCGCGCAGAAGAAGACGAAGTGGGGGTAGTAAGACTGCTTGCCGTGCTCGGCCTCGAATAGCTGGGCGACTGTGGCGAGGGCTGTGAGGATGACGAATGTCGGCCAATCGTGATTGGCTCGCAGCACATCGAGCAGGGTAAAACCACTCAAGACGGCCCCTGCCACTAAGACACCCAATAAATATATCCAGGCTTTTCGAGACATCTACGTTCGCTCCAACAACCCCACGTTCACTCAGCGCGCCCCCAGCCGTGAGGGCAGCGACGGCGCATATACCATCCCTATCCTAAGGCCATTCCGCCAGGAGCGCAATAACGTAATAGGATTATTGCGACTAGTACATTTATGCTAGGACGGGTGGGTTAGGGAGGGAGGTTCCAATTCACAGCAGAAAAGAAGGAGAGTCGGCAGTTACGCCGACTCTCCTTCTTTTCTGCTTTGAATTGGAACCTTGTGCTGGCTACTTGGGTAATCCGTGCGTAAAATAGGCAGCTTTCAGTCGCTAAGCCTCCTGGGATGCTCAGTACTTTCCGCTTCTTGTTGCTAACGGTGTACCTCAGAGGATACAATCTCCTTACTATGACTATATTCTAAAACCTCTATGTGAAGGAGACCCGCTTTCCCTTGTTCGTGCTTTACTTCATCCTCTTCATCTTCTACTGTTTCATACCTCGCCTTACTAGACTAATATTGGCCTCGGTTTGGAAGAAGCCAGCCAGTGGTTCCCAGCTCTTGGCTACCCTCGCTGATATCAGCAGGAGCAAGACCGAACTGGTAATCGAAAACGCTTTGCTGCGACAGCAACTTATTGTATTGCGCCGCCAGGTCAAACGACCCCACCTCAAACCTCAACAACACGGACCGTGCTCTCCTGGTGCTGCTGGCCCGTAGCCCGTAGCCCGTAGGCTGCGTACCTGGAAGAGTGCGTTGCTGATCGTGCAGCCCGATACCTTACTGCGATGGCAGCGTCAGGGCTTTCGACTCTTCTGGAAGAGAAAGTCCAAAGCTGGTTACCACAAACCGATGCTGCCAACTGAGACGGTAGAGTTGATCAAGCAGATGGCGCAAGAGAACCGGCTGTGGGGTGCCGAACGCATACGTGGAGAGTTGCTTGCTGAAGCTGGATATCAAAGTTTCCAAGCGTACGGTCCAAAAGTATATGCTGCAGACGCCGCAACCGAAATCCGCAGAACACAAGTCGAACCAGACCTGGTCCCCATTCCTACACAACCATGCTCACCAGGTGTGGGCCTGCGACTTCCTTCCAGTCTACGACCTGTTCTTCCGATCTTTGTTTATCTTCTTCATCATAGAGCTTGGCACACGTCGTGTGGTTCACTTCAACGTCACTCGGCATCCTACAGACGAGTGGGCTGCACAGCAACTGAGGGAGGCTACTCCTTATAGACAAGATAGACAACCACCCAGGTTCCTGATCCGGGACAATGATAGCAAGTTTGGGACGAACTTTGCTCGTGTTGCGGAAAGCAGCAGTATCGAAATCTTACGGACGCCATACAAAACGCCAAGGGCAAATGCCTTCTGT
>JBBRVL010000499.1:0-2069 GCA_038246925.1 Chloroflexia bacterium | reverse complement strand
GGAAAGCTACTCTCTGACAGAGAAAGACAGCACTACGACCCTGATCGCTGCCTTCGATGTTCCACTACAAATGGAAGAATATTTCACGATCAACTACCCTAAAGCGCTAGAGCGAGTTAAAGTATTGGCTGAAATGTGGGATTCGGGTACATAGTTTCAATGCTCAGCGTACCTTGGTTCCATTGTAGCTCCTAATTCGAGCAGCTTCTTTGGTTGGATCGAACTCTGCACTTACCTCCTCATGGAGAGGCGTGTTGTACATCAATTCGAACCATTTATCGATTGGCGCCTTGCCTATTGAGCCATGGACCCGCTCCCAGTTGTAGTAGTGCTGCCACTCCGCCAAAGGCATATCCAACTCTTCGCGATTTCGATTCGAAATATCTATCTCGGAAGCAATCACCGAATAGAATTCTTGTAGGTCCGTTTTCTGCACTCGTTCTACCTTGCCATTGAGGTGCTTCAATTCGTTTTGGATCCTCCTCACTCCAAGATTGCGGTCACGTCGCAAGTCGAGGATCCACTGCTCTTGCTGGGCAAGAGCTTTCCTACCTGGTGAGTGTTTGGGACGCCTGCTTTGGCTCTTGAGCCCGTCATTGCCGAGCTGCTCATATCGTCTGAGCCACTTGCGGAGGATAGGTCTGGAGATACCGCACCGGCGGCAAACAAGGCCGGCATCGCTCGTTCGTTGGTAGAGTTTTATCCACCTCAACCTCTGTCTAACCTCATCGTCCATGCGGCGATTGTACCATCAACCTGTTGCAACCATGTCCCCGAATCACACACTTTATCCTTTATCCATTGCCTTACTTAACCTTGTCCCACTCCTTCGCATACGTCTGGAAGGCGAAGTAGGAGGGGCGCTTGGTCCCATCGCGGCGGATTAGGCCCCAGGCTACGCGCTCGTCCTCGGCCTTTTCGGTGACGTTGGGCAGCGCGAAGTTTAGCTGAAAGAGGAGCATAGGACCCATCCAAGCGTACTTGTCGCGGCCCATGCGGAAGGCGCGGCCTATGTAGTCGGCCTGCTCCTGCTCGCTCGTCTGCTCGGCGTACTCGAAGCCGGGGGCAGCTTTGGTCGTGCTGGCCCAGCCGAACTCGGTTAGCCACATCTGCTTATCCGCCTCGCCATTGTCAATCATCACTTGTCTGATCTGCTCGATGCGGCGGAAGTAGAAGCTGGGGTGGGTGTTCCAGCCCGGCCCCGGACCCGGGTTGTCGGGAGCCAGCGTCTCAGGCGGATTGGCGTTCGAGCCTGGGTGCGCTCCCAGCACGTCGTAATACCCCTTCAACTCACCACCGTTATATGCGTACAACCTCTTGAGGAACAGCACGTCATCCACGCCCACCTTGGGGTCATTCACGCCAGTAGGCGTCAGGGGCGCGGATATTACTATCAGGTTGGGATCCACCGACTTGACGGCAGTATACCCTTCCTTCAGGAGCGCGGCATAACGCGAAGCCACCACATAGTTGCCCGCCTCGACAGCCAGGTTAGGCTCGTTCCATATCTGGAAGCCCGCTATCTTGCCCTTGTATCGCTGCGCGGCCAGCTTCAGGAAGTTGCCGAAGTCGGCGGGGTTGGTGGGGTAAGTCACCTTGGTAGAGGCTCCCCATGCCCAGGGTGGCGAATGCACCGCGTGGAGGATTATATGCACGCCTGCCTTGTTGAGCGCGTCCACCGCCCGGTCTATCTTGTCCCAGCGGAACTTGCCCTTCTCGAACTCGATCTGATACCAGGACAACTGGTGCAGCGCCCACTTCGCGCCCAGGTCGGTCATCCAGGTCGTTACGGGCGCGGGGTCCTGGTCATAAATCCACACGTTTGCCCCAGGCGCGGCGTGCGGCCCCGACAGGAGCGGATAGTGCTGCGGGCCAGACGATACACCCGTCACGCGGATGCCTGCGGCGTTCGCGGGAGGCTGCTGGGCCTTCACCACACGGTCGTAGCGGAACTTGCCAAGCTGCGACAGCAGCACGTCGTAAGGCGGCTTGTTCTCAGGGTGCATCTCGAAGACAGCGCGCTCGAAGTACTGCACGCGGTAGGTCTTGCCGTCCAGGTCGTTCTTCTC
>JBBRVL010000498.1:0-2079 GCA_038246925.1 Chloroflexia bacterium | reverse complement strand
GGCATACGTGGGGGACGAGATTGGCGACGTTTATGCCCTCGCTTCGCTGGTGGTAGGCAGGGCCGGCGCAGGCACGGTGAACGAGCTTGCGAACCTCGGCAAACCTTCAATACTCATCCCCCTCCCTGGCGCGGCAGGCGGCGAGCAAGAAGCCAATGCCCGCACTCTGGAGCGCGAAGGAGGAGCGGTTGTCCTCCTTGAAAACGCACTCAGCCCCGATAGCCTCGCCGAACAGGTTTGCGGCCTAATAAAAGACCCCGGTAGGTTAACGAGCATGAGCCGGGGAGCATGTAAACTCTCGACGGCAGGGGCAGCAGACACCATAATTGACGAGCTTCTCAGGCTGACTACGCCCGGCCGTTGAATCGCAGGGGCACCGAGCAGCCCCGTTGCCCATTCCACACCCCTCACGTATAATGGCACCAACAGTGACAAGCGCGAGCAGCCAATTCGTAATTCCTGATGCGTTTCAAAACAACAACAATAATCTTGGCGGGTACTTAGCGTTCTTGGCGTCTTGGCGGTTCCGTCCTAATTCGTAATTCGTAATATGAGTTCTAGCGCATCCCATATACAGCCGTATACAGTCGCCCTTGCCCAGATTACCGCCAAGCTGGGCGACCTTGAAGCTAACCTTTGCAAGCACCTCGAATACGTCGAGCAGGCGAAGGAGGCGGGCGCATCCCTCCTCATATTCCCCGAATTGAGCCTGACTGGATATTACCTGCAGGACATCACAAACGAGATCGGGATGCGAGTATCGCCGCCCGCACCTCCCCTCCAAAAACTGCTAGATGCTTCCCGAAAGCACGACATAGATATTTGCGTCGGCTTCGTGGAGGAGAGCGAGCGCTTCGTCCACTATATCGCGCAGGCGTACATAGGCCAGGGCGAGATCAAGCACGTCCACCGAAAGGTCTACCTGCCGACCTATGGCATGTTCGATGATATGCGCTATGTTGGCATGGGTCGCGGCGTGAGGGCATTCGATACGCGCTTTGGACGGATGGGCATGTTAGTGTGCGAGGACTTCTGGCATCTTGCTCTTCCCTACCTGTTATGGCTCGATGGGGCCGACACCCTGCTCATGGTAGCCGCCGGGCCGGGCCGGGGCGTAAAACCAGGTGATGACTACCTTGATACCAGCCACGCAGTCAGCATGACCCACCGTATGTATGCCGAGCTATTTACAACGTTCGTATTCCACTGTAATCGGGTAGGCTACGAGGACGGCGTAGCGTTTGGCGGCTACAGCACCGTCATTGCCCCGGATGGCGACTTCCTGGCGAAAGGCGAGCACTTCGAGGAATGCCTGGTGACGGCGCAGGTCGATCCCGAGTCGGTGCGGATCAAGCGCCGCAGCCTGCCCCTCCTACGAGATGAGCGGCCTGAGCTTGTGCTGAAGGAGTTAGAGAGGATCGTTGGAGAAAGGTATTCGTAGGGGGCATGGCGCGCCATGCCCTGTTCATGGGAGAAATATAGATGCCGGAACACACAAAAGCAGAACTGTTATCGGAGATAGAAAGCAGTTGGTCGAAGCTCAATATGGCACTCGACCGCCTGAGAGAAGTCCAATTAACCTCGCCGAAGGATGCAGAAGGCTGGGCGGTAAAAGACCATCTCACCCACATGGCCGCCTGGGAGCGCTCCGTCGTGTTCTTGTTGCAGGGTAAGCCCAGGCATGAAGGACTGGGCGTAGACGAAGCATTGTATCTAAATGATCTAAATGGCAACGACGATGATATAAACGCTGTGATACAAAAGCAGGGCGCTGAGATGCCACCTGCTGAGGCGCTGGCGGAATTGCGAAGCGTTCACAACCAACTGATGAGCCTACTCGATGGGTTGAGCGATGAAGACTTGCAAAAGCCTTACAGCCATTACCTCCCCAACGAACCAGGAGAGCCTGACAACAACCCTGTGCTCTATAAGATCCACGGCAACACCGCAAATCACTTCAACGAGCACCTCGGCTGGATACAAAGCCTTATCATGTGGACCTAACCGAGCAACTCCGGTAAGGAGTAGGAGTGTCAATCCAAAACCCAAAATCGGGGCGCCCTCTGGGCCACCAAAATC
>JBBRVL010000497.1:0-2081 GCA_038246925.1 Chloroflexia bacterium | reverse complement strand
TCTTGCCGCCGAAAAGGTTGCTGTACGCTTCCGGTCCGGCTTCGCGGACGTAGATATTCTCGAACCAGTCGGTGAGCGTCCAGGAGTCGCCGCCGCCTACGGCCCACGGCTTCTTGCCCGCCGCGACATACTTATCGCTGATCGAGATCAGTTCTGCCCACGTCTTGGGGATTTCTACACCGAGGTCCTTGAAGGACTGCGGCTTGTACCAGATGGTACTCTTGGAGTTGGCCTTTACCGCGATGCCATACAGCTTGCCCTCAGTCGTGCCGAGGTCTTTCCATGCCTGGCTGTAGCTCGCGTCAATAGCAGCGTCAGTTAGACCGAGGTCTGTGAGGGCCTTGAGCGAGCCTTCCTTGGCAAGGTCGGTCATAACGCCGGGACGCGGGACGACTGCCACATTCGGGGGGTTGCCCGCGGCAAGGCGGGTGCGTAAAGCGGGCAGGAAGTCACGCGCCTGCTCGTACTGCACAGAGATGCCGGTCTTCGCTTTGAAGCCGTCAAGCACCTTCTGGAATGCGGCCTGCTCGCTGCCGCCCCACAACGAAAGGACCGTCAGGGTTTTATCGCCGGCCTCGCCGGTCGTTATCAGAGTGGCTGTTGCCTCCGCCGCCACAGGGGCCGTCGTATTTGTCGCCTCGGTCATCACCGAGGGCGTCTCACCAGCCATAGCTGTCGGCGCTGTCGTAGCTTGCGCTTGCCCGGTGGTCGCCGTAGCGGGAACAGGCGTGGCGGCAGGCTCGGTGCCACAGGCGGATAGCCCAAACGCCAGCACTAAAAAGAGTGAGAGTATTGATTTCCTGGGTTTCATAGGTTTCTTTCCTCCTGAGTAATTCGTTTGCTAAGTTGAATGCAGTGAGAACTAACTATATACATCACCCCCTATGCAAAAAGATGTGTGGATTTACAACGCAGAATAAGACATCCCCTCATCATACGTCAATGGCCGGTTGTTTCCTGGTCTGCGATCCCCGTCAGCTATTTTGCACTCCTACGGCCCAGAGGGCCTGATCGACTTGGTGAGGGGTCCACGACTGGTGTGTGCAAGTAGCTGTAAGGTCTGCCGTCCTGTGTCTGATCGCTTCGGCGTATGCCGTGTAATACTTTGCGGTGAATGCGACTTCACCCAGTGCTGGGATTTGTCCGGCTACCACTTCATCGAAAAATGGATATACCTCCGGCGCATAGGCGGCGAGGACAGCCGAGGCAGTGGCCGGCCCTACTCCGGCAAGCTGAGAAAGAGTGCTGATAGGCTTACGCAAATCGGGCACCTCTGCAAAGGCTTTTCGGCTCAATTGTATCACAAGTTCGGGTTCATTGCCGCCGACAAGCCTTCGGTTCCTCTCGCGCCACACGCCGCGCCTCATCTTCCACCCTGCGATACCCTCCAACTCTTCGTGAAGGAGGTAGGGCTTATCCCTTTGGGACAGCGCCTTTCTCAGTTCACCATGATACCATTTGTCGAGGTTGACCAGGCGCTCGTCACCTTGTTGCTCTATGACGCTAACGTAATCGTCGAGCGCCTTGTGCCACTCCGCACACTCCTGCTTATTCCATATCGTCATTGTGCATCCTTTACCTGAGCTATTACATTTGCTATAGATAACCCCTATTATATATCCACCCCAGGAATTAGCAACTATCAGTCGTAGGCTGGTTGCCGGTTGTTATCTGATAACTCACCTTACCCTCATCTTTGCGGCACGCGAACAGGGCATGATGCATCATGCCCCTACGGTAGGTTAGGTTCTGTTAGGCGCTCTTAACACCTCCCAACATGCGGCTCGGTCGTGCCCGTGCTGGCTCCGAGCGATTTATCCATGTTGAAGCGCACCGCCGTCACCGACCCCTCGGCACTCTTGATATCTCCTGAGTAGAAGTCGCATTCGACCAGCGCCTTCTTGGGGTGTAGCTCGGTTACGCGGGCGCGCATCGTAACAGGCTTGTCGAGGGAGGTCGGCTTGAGGTAGCGCACGGTCAACGAGCCTGTGACATAGCTGATGGCCGGGAGCGAGCCGTGGGGCCGGCCTTCTTCCCGGTAGGTGTGGGCGATGGCCGTCCAGATCGAGTGGCAATCTATG
>JBBRVL010000496.1:0-2127 GCA_038246925.1 Chloroflexia bacterium | reverse complement strand
TACTGTTAGGGGCTCGGCATCCCCCACGGCTGTCGAGGGGGGTAGGGTGATGGCGGACGCTACCGTGGATAGGGCATCTTGTGCCAAACTCAACCTGAACGAGGCAAGCGGGGACGCATTCACGGCTGCCATCCCTGGCTTCAGCAGCCGTATGGTACGCGAGTTCCTGGAGTACCGCCCGTATGCAAGTATCCAGGAGTTCCGTCGTGAGATCGGCAAGTATGTGGACGCGGCCCAGGTATCGGAATATGAAAAATATGTCTACGTTCCGGTTGACCCGAATGCATCGGATGCTGAAACAGTCAAGCAATTGCCCGGAGTGGATGATGCGATTGCAACAACGCTGATTGGTGGAAGGCCGTACGCGTCGAACCAGGATTTCGTGGGTACGCTTGCTGCGCACGTAGATGAGCAACTGCTTGTCCAGGCTGGATGTTACCTGGTTGCGAAGTGATGACGGCGGAAGCGATTGTAAGTCAGTTGAGGCGTTTCCTGCTGGTAATGGCTGCTCTATCTCTGGTGGTAATCTTGATAGAGCTATGGCTGGAAGAGCATACACAGGAGCCGCTTCAGTTTGTGCCGTTCATCCTGTGCGGGGTTGGGCTAATCAGTCTTGTGGCAGCGTTGCTTCGTCCCACAAAGTCAATATTGGTAGCCCTTCGAGCCGTTATGACGGTTGTGGCTCTCGGGAACGGGAGTACATCTGGTGAGGAACCTATCGTTTGAACAAGAGGTTCGTCCGAATGCAGAAATGGGCGATATGGTTATGAATGCCCTCAAGGGTGCCAGCCCTCTGCTGGCGCCTGGGGCTTTGGTGTTTGCCGGACTGCTTGCTATTGCCGCGACCTACTATCACCCGGCGCTTGCGGGGCGGAACCAGTCATAGGATTCAGGTTGAAAGTTATCACGCGTGGCCGCGTGCCCGGCGGACGACCAGCTTCTGCCAGAACTCATTGAGGAGGGGACAGGCGGCAAGAGCTTTTGCGGTCATAAGATCGCAGTTGCGTGAGTGGCCGAAGTCGTTGGTGAGGGCGACGGTCCACTCCGGGTAGGCACGCTCCGCGAGTTTGACAGGTAATCCCGGCTCCACTAGCCCCTCTTGCAGGACGCGGCAATACCAGCCAGTGCGTCCCGTCTCGGCTACACGCGCGGTGAGTCCTTCCAGTCCCCAGCGCCGCTCTATCTTCCAGCAGGGATAGCGTGGCCCTGTTAGCTGGATTCGCGCCTCGCCGATAGCATAAATGTCTCCTATGCAAGCGGTCTCCTCGCTCAACCCATCTACGGTGAAGTTCTCGGCGAATCCACCGGGGCCAATATCAGGCAGGCCCAGTTCTGCCTGCCAGAGTGGATAGTGAGCGGCGGCATACATGAGCACTGCCTGGTCGGGTTTGCCGTGGTTCTTGGTGTCTGCCTGGGCGTTACCTTCTAGATGAGTGGTATAAAGCCAGCGCGGCTTGATGCTTGGCGCGCGAAAGAACGATGTATCCCAGGCACGGCCCATCGGCTCCTGTGCGTCATGCGCGCCATAATGGTGAGGCGTCCCGACCTGCACCGACTGTAATGTACCGACCTGTTGCATCTTGATGCTCCTTCACTTCCTGACAACCATATTCCAAGAGCACATTTCAAAGTTGTAGCGGCGGATCCGTATGTCCGCTCTTACCTGGGATGCGAGCATACAGGGCGGACACATGTGTCCCCCCTACGTTCCATTTGCCTGTTTTGTAATCGCCTCTAAGGCTGCTCCCAGTGTAAAGCGCGTTCCACTGCCCGCTTCCAACCCTGGTATAACTCGTCACGCTTGCTCTGGTCCATAGTCGGAGTGAAAACACGGTCAACGGCCCAATTTTGGGCTATCTGCTCCTCGCTCTGCCAATAGCCGATCTCGAGGCCCGCCAGGTATGCTGCGCCCAGGGCTGTGGTCTCGGTTACGACGGGACGGACAACCGACACACCGAGTATATCAGCCTGAAATTGCATGAGAAAGTTGTTGGCTACCATGCCGCCATCAACGCGAAGCTCGGTGAGCGGGGTGCCGCTCTCTGCAACCATAGCTTCGAGGAGGTCGCGGGTCTGGTAGGCGACCGATTCGAGAGTGGCGCGTACTATCTCGGCCCTCCCGCTACC
>JBBRVL010000495.1:0-2184 GCA_038246925.1 Chloroflexia bacterium | reverse complement strand
GGCCTGCCGGACCCTGAACGTTCCAGTCGAGTGCAGTCTCAGTATCTCGACATGTCTCATTAGCTCCGATAATCCTCAGGATTCTAACAGAGCCCTGGTTGGGGAACACGCATGCGTGTATCCTGGCAGCATCACCCCCATGAGCGCTCACCATTATCGCCGAGCCGGAGCCGAGGAGCGCCATAACAAGCCCGGCCACGATCAGAAGAAAGTTCTTGAAGCGGTCCATGTTTGTAATCTCCTTAATATGAAAGGCCATGAAAAGTGGGGGGCGAGGCACCCCTCGCCCTTACAGCCAAGGATTTGAAAGTCGTTTTACGTTTGGGATTTCATCGTGCGGCTCAATACACCAACAGCCAAACTCAGTAGCACCACTGCGAGAAGAGCAAATGGTATTAGGGTAGCTGTATTGCTGCCTGTGCTTGGCATCCCAGCTGGGGCTGCTACTGCAACAGGCTGTGCTGGGGCTGGAGCGCCGCCTGCAGGCGTCGTAAGTGCGGCGCCCTTTGGAATTACAGCGATGAACGATGCCTTTGCTGGCGCGCTACCCTCGTTGGTAGCCGAGTGGACCACGCCCGGCGTATCCACAAACATATAACCGGCTGTGGCGACCTGATCAGGCTTACCCTCTGTACGGAAGGTTATCTCTCCGTCCAGCACGATGACAACCCCAGGTCCGCCGTGCGTATGTGCTCCGGCTGATGCCCCAGGTGCGAATTCGAGAATCAGGTTATTGGCATCGAACTCCCCAGCCATGGTGAGGCCTGGCATCGTTGAGCGGTAAAGCACCTTCGGGCCGGGAGGCGCGTTTGGTGGGGCAGGTCCCGTTGGACTAGTCAGCGTGGCGCCCTTCGGTAATAAGGCCATAAAGGAGGCCCTGGCCGGTGTGCTGCCCTCGTTGGTGGCTGAGTGGACAACGCCCGGGGTGTCAACGAAAACCTCACCAACTTTGGCTACCTGGTCTGCCTTGCCCTCCACTCTGAAGGTTATCTCGCCCTCTAAGACGATAACAACTCCTGGGCCGCCGTGGGTGTGTGATGCGGCTGTCGCACCGGGCGCGAACTCCAGAATGAGGTTTGTGGCATCGAACTCCCCAGCCATGGTGACACTTGGCAGACTAACACGGCTGACTACCGTCGGGCCGGCAGGTGTAGTCTGGCCGTAGACAAGGCCATTGGGCAGCGCTACAGCTATTGCCATCGCCGCTAAAACCAAAATCGCGAATCGTTTCATCTTTTTAATCCTCCTCATAAGTAGCTCGCTCAGTGGGCATACGAGCTATGCCAAACAGAGAAACGATAGATAAACCGTCTCAAATGCTATGTGGTCATTCTAGAGGTGATCTAAGGAGAAGTGATGATGAGGAGATGAGAAGATTATGAGAAAGAGGCTCGCGCCAGGCGATCCTATGTGAGGGCTTCGTTGCAAGACCAGGGCACATATTGTGGAGCAGCGGTTATAGTCTGAGACTACCAACCACTCATCGCTCATTGATCACCACTCTTATGCTATAGTTACATCACCATGCATATAATCGTGCCTATAAAACAGGTGCCCGAATCCGAAGAGTTACGCTATGACCCTTCAACACGCACCCTGGTGCGAGAAGGTGTTACTTCCGTCATCAATGCCTACGATAAGCGCGCTCTTACCGAGGCTATCAGGTTGCGCGGTCTATACGGCGGCTCAATAACAGCCCTCACTATGGGTCCTCCCCAGGCGCGGCAAGCCCTCATCGAGTGCCTCGGCAGGGGCGTTGACCGCTGTATCCATATCACCGACCGCGCACTCGCAGGCTCCGACACCCTCGCTACGGCCCGCACCCTTGCCTCTGCTCTACGCCGTCTCACCTTTGATCTACTGCTCCTCGGCAAGATGTCTACCGACTCGGAGACAGGGCAGATTGGCCCCGAGCTAGCCGAACTTCTTGATCTACCCCAGATCACAGGCGCGACAGCCATAGAGCTTGCTCACAACAACACCTTGCAAGTAACCCGTGAGACCGACTTCGGCTTTGAGCAAATCGAATGCCCTCTGCCCGCACTTCTCACCGCCGCCGAACACCTCATCAAGCCCGCCAAGACCCGCCCCGAAGTAATCGAGAAGGGACAACAACTCATCTCGTCAGACCCTACTCTAATAGAGACGTTGAGCGCGCACGACCTCGATCTCCTGCCTGCTGAG
>JBBRVL010000494.1:0-2212 GCA_038246925.1 Chloroflexia bacterium | reverse complement strand
ATGACCCTCCGCAAAAGTCAAGGGGTGGAGGGTATTTTAATGCCAAGAAATCCAAGGGAGCTTTCCAGGTCGCAGGTGGCGCCGCCCGAAAGACGTCCTGCTCCCGGACAAAGCAGCAAGGCACCACCTCAAACGCTACAGCCACAGATCGGTAGGGCGACCAGCTTCGCGGCGCGCTTCGGCCGGGTGATACTCCAGCACGGAGTGGCTGCCATCCCCTCGGCTCTGTACCACTTCCAGGGCAAGCTGGGTCTTACCGCCCAGCAGGTGTGGTTCGTCTCCTATATCCTAGCCCACAAATGGGCCGAGGCCCTGCCGCACCCGAGCATGAACAAGATGGCGCAGTGCACGGGTGTGGACAGGCGGATCCTGCAGTACCGTTGCGCGGAGCTAACCAACCTGGGGCTGCTACAGATACAGCCTCGCTACGGCGAGCGCGGCGACCAGGACACCAACTACTTCGACTTCTCAGGGCTGTTCGAGCAGCTTGAAATCATACTGCTCGATGAGCCAGTCGTCCCCAACCCTATACGTGATTCGGAAGGCAGGCAAGACTATGCTGACCTTGGGAGACCAGAGGCCAGGGAGCCAGTTGGCAGGGGAGCGCCCACTGACGCGAGCGGTGACGGAGTGGAGTTGGACTACAGCTTCCTGGCCCGTTACGGCCGGGTGCTGCTGCGCTATGGTATTGCGACCGTGCCCAAAGCGATCTTCACCCACCAAGTGGCACTCAGCCTCACTCCTCAGCAGGTCTGGTTCGTCTGCTACATCCTCTCCTTCCAGTGGGACACTTCGCTGCCCTACCCGAGCATCAACAAGATGGCGGAGCGCACCGGATACAGCAAACGGCAGTTGCTCCGAATAAAGGACGAACTGGTCGCAGCGCGCTACCTTGTGGTGGTACATCGCACCAGCAGCGACCGGGGCAACGACACCAATGCATACGATTTCAGCCTGCTGTTTGACGCCATCCGCAGGCAATTGCAGGTCGTTGAGGAAAGCCTGGACATATCGGCTCCCGATCAGGTTGCGGCCGACGCCGGTATAGACGCTAATAGCGTAGATCTGCACGCCACTGATGAAGCCGCCGAAGAGCCAGAGACTCAACCTGAGTTGCGCCGCAGAACACGGCCCGCACAGCCACGTAGCCGCACCGCGGGGAGCAGTACGAGGCCAGCGGAACACGCCACCATGAGCAAGGTACCGGTAGAACCTTCTGTCACCAGGGAGATAGAACGTGATGTCATCAGGGGGGTAGCGCAAGATGTCACCAGGAGGGTGGAACGTGATGTCACTAGCTCGGTAGAACGCGGTGTCACCAGAGCGATAGCACAAGATATCACCGGCCAGGTGGCTCCCATAGCCAGGGCCGCCTGGCAGAAGAGGTCACCAGGGGGGAAGAAGCCGGAGTCACCCGAAGTAGAAGCAGAGAAAATAGAGGCATTACGTGAAGATGATTCGAATCAGCCCTCTCAACAAAATGGATTGAGTGCGACTAAGACGAAAGCCAGCATGTCAGCATACTCACCCTATATAGCTGCCATTGCAGCAGACTTTTCAAGGGAACTTGGTGACTCGATTCACGAGGCTTCCAACATGAAACAGGCTCTAAATTTGTGGAGAGACTCGGGACTTGGTGAGCAGCAATTCGTCGAGCAGATGCAAGAGGCCCGTAATCTTACACGCAGGTACCAGGCCCGCCCGACATGGGATGCCCTGAACAACAAGATGGCTTACCTGTTCACCACCCTGCGCGATCTCATTGCGCAAGCTACAGAGGGTTAGGGGTTAAGTGACAGAGGGTTAAATGGTTGGCTTACGTTACTCCTGGGACCATAAAAGTAACCAAAGGAGTCTACTGCCAATAAGCAAGGCGTCAGCGGAGTACTCCGCTGTACCGTCTATTGATCGATTGCTTAGCGGCAGGTAATGGCTCTGATCTCTGCCTTGAATTGTTCCCGTGGTCGTGCTGCCTAAAGACCCACCTGGCTGCGCCCCCAAAATATACTGTTTGCACAGTATGAGACATGTCACTGCGCGCCCTGTGTTGTGGAAAACGGGACAATATGTCCTGATTTACGATAATATGGTCGCAATCCATACAGATTGGGGTGATTAGGAGGGGCGGATTATGCCTGCTAAGTGGCTGACTGCATCGGAGGCCGCCGAACGAATGGGCGTGGATCGGCGAACCGTCAGCCGATATATCGCT
>JBBRVL010000493.1:0-2239 GCA_038246925.1 Chloroflexia bacterium | reverse complement strand
TTTGGCTGCGCCTCATAGTAAAGTCATATGAAGATCTTAGACCTCATTCAATGCGTGTCCGCTCTTCAGAAGAGATAAATCGTACATACATATGTGCTTTAATATCAACACTATCCAACATTATCCCATCTTGCACAAGGAACTCGTTGGTTTGGCACTAGTGATCGCAGAAGCGGGGCAGTGAAATGTCGGAACGTGCTTGGCGGGGTGATCCACGACTATCATCGGGAGGCTGCATGACGCTCGTTGGCTTCATGGATAGGGTTTCCGCACCCTACAGCCTGTAATCATTGCTTGTCAGGTTGCCTGCGTAAGCGCGGAGTTTGACGCAGATACTGGCAGTTATACCTTCAACTTCACTATCTGCCACCGTGAAATTATCGGCTTCCTCCAGCAAGTAGTGCGCGGCCGGGGCTTGTTCAGAGCTTGAGCCATCAGCTTTTTCCTCCGAATCGAGGGTGTTTATCTCTAGGATTGCGGTGGCGTCCTTATCTTCGGGGATCTCTACCTGCGTAAAAGATCGCTCTCCAGAAGGCAGGCTTGTACTTACGAAATATGTACCGGGCGATACAGGGACCGATTTTGAGACATGACTGCTGGCAACGAGCGCAAAATCCGCTTTTCGCACCTCGACAGGCAAATCGGAGCGTCGTAACGCTGCTGATTTAGATTTGACCTGGAAGCTGAGGTTGCTCATCTGACAACCCTTACCCTATATTTCAAGTAGGGTGGCCGTACCTCTCTGGTATCTTCAAACGCCGTGAAGCGACCATCTGCGGGGTCTATTCTCGCCCGGATGTTGTAGTACCCCGCTGAAAGCTGTCCGGTGTACGGGTGTGGGTCAACAGGTTTGGGCAGCAGCAATTCCGATCTTTGACGACCTCCGGGCGCCGACACCACCTCTACGACGGTATTATTGAGCGCCTCCAAAGGATCAACTCTGATCTCGACGGGCACCACTGGTGGGTCGTGTAGCACCCGGATAATCGCGTCACCCTGATAGCCTTCTAGGCTAATGCTTTGGCCGCCCGACTGCCGACTCCTGAAGTTTTTGTAAAACTTGCCAAGGGACGAGACGGTTATCACCCAGCGTTCATCTCCATTTTCGTCCTGTTCGGAAATTGCGGCTCCGCCATCGAGAGCCTGAAGCAAGGCGAGGCTGAACAAACTCTGCACACGCGGGATAGCTCTGGCTTCAGCGCCCGGTATCGCCGCATAGTAGATGGGGGCCGTGCGGCTGTCCTCCGCACCCTTGTAAGGTGTGAAGACCTGGGTGGTGACTAAGTCTTCAAAATTGGCGAAGGCATGAGGGAAGTTCCGGCAGGCGTCAACGAAGTAGAATTGGGTCCTTGCCATTGTGTCGTTTCTGGGCGGGGGCGCCATTCCGTAGAAGATGCTGTAGGTATCAACTGTGTTGGAGAGCGCTCCCCCCAATCCGTCACCAAAGTCGCTTAGGAAGAGTACGGAGTCGTTGTTACTCCTCTGTACGCCATGTCCGGCAAAGTAGAAGAGAGTGAAATTCCCTTGGTCCGTACCGGCATCGTTACGCCAGTCTCGTGCACCCGCGAGGAAGTTCTCTCGTGTCGCTGATACGCCGAGATTGCCCAACTCGGGCAACTGAGTTAGTTCCTCCTGAGAAGGCGATAAAAGCAGCCGTACCGTCGCGAGAGGAACGGGCCAGCCATCCTTGTGGTCGCTTATCCAACGGTAGAGCTTATGGGCGCTCAATGCCATCGAAAAGAGCTGGCTCATATTGTAGCTGTCCGGCGCGGGCGCGCCGCTGCCTCCAGGCAGATGTGGGTATGCGCTCACGCCGACGATTAGCGCGTGCAATCCGGTCTTACCTTCTGCTTTCAGCTTGTCTCGCTCGTCAAAGACCAATATCATACTGGACCACTATCCCCTGATACTGGCTTGGGTATGCAGCACATTGTGGCAAATATCCAAGATCAGGATTGAAGTAATAGGTAACCTGTTCCTTGGTCTATTTTACTGTCGCCGGGGTGGCTGGACAGGTTGGTAGCATAAGAGTATGGTCCTGGCCTGTATTATAACATACTTGGGCTTACAACGATTTAGTTGACACGGGATTCGCTTTGAAATATCTCTGTTCGAATGCTTCTGGGTTGCAGTAGCCGAGTGCTGAGTGGAGCCTGCGCCGATTGTACCACACCTCCACATATTCGAAGATCGACTGGCGAGCTTCCTGGCGGCTGTTGTAGACACCAGTAGCGCATTC
>JBBRVL010000492.1:0-2244 GCA_038246925.1 Chloroflexia bacterium | reverse complement strand
GAAGGCCCGCGGGATACTTCGCACGATATGAGCGGAGAAGAAGATGGCGGGGACGAGAATAAGGCTATTACCTTTTCCGCACACCCGACCGGCACGCTGCTCAACCGTACAGTCGAGCGTCCTCCCTTCCAGATTGGACAAACAAGCAGTACTGACGAGCCGTCCGAAAGTGATGAGCTTGAGTTTGACGGCTGGGAGGACACACCCCCGGCACTCTCCCTTGTGGAAGGCGCACCCGACCCTGAGTTGAGCACGACGGCAGACGACAATACGTCAGGAAGAATAATAATCAAGCCGTCGGGCCGGTCAGATAGGCCGATGACGAGCGGCAGCGGCGCACTTCAACATAGCCCCTATAAGGTGCCAACGCTGTTTGAGCTAGCTGACGAAGAAGAGGAGACAGACGCTAGCCTGACCAGAATAGGCCCGGTGCGCCATTCCAAGAGCAAAACGGTAAGCCTGGTAGGCATAGGTCGGCAAACTGCCGGCGTTCTTAAGACAGCATTGATTGGACTTATACCAGAGCGAACCTCAACAGAAGATGTTACAGGCGCTAGCCGTCCTATGATCATTCCAGCCAGGGTATTGATAGCAGCAGGGGTGTTGGTCCTTAGCGGGCTGTTACTGTTCTCTGTTCTCAGTATGGCCGCCGGTGGAGATAAAAGAGCAACAACAAATCTCCTTGAGCAGGCTAAGCGAGAGGATTTATTAGCCAATCAGCCAAATATTCCAGAGGTTGAGCGCAAGCAGCACCTAGCAATAGCGCTTCTGAAGGCAAAAGAGGCGCGTGTCGCCAATCCACAGTCGAACGAAGCCCAGCTTCTAGTGAGTAATATACAAGGCAAGATCGACAAATCCGAGGGCGTAACACGGCTCTCTCAACTCAAGCAGCTTTTCGACCTGGCTATCACAGAGAAAAATGGGGCGGCATCTACCCCAGGCAGTACTATGGAGCCTCCACTCGCGCAGGTATCCGGGGTGCTGCCGCTCACAACCACTGTAACATCGAAACAGATTGTTGTGCAGGGAAATGATGCATTCATCCTGGACGGCTCCGCTCAAAAGGTATACCGCTGCAAAATTGCGGCGCAGAACTGCGCGGTAGTACTCTCCGCAGGCGAAAGTGTGGGCGGCCAGAAGGTCGGAAAGCTGTCGAATCTAACCTCACGGGTTACGAACGTTGTGGCATTAGATGATGCGCGTGTAGCTTACGTATTTGACCCGGATAGCAACGCCTGGCAGTCACAGCCGTTGGGTGACGCGAGCAAGATGCAACAGCCAAAGGACATCGCTACTTACGACGGCAACCTGTATTTGCTGGACGCGAAGCAGGGTCAGGTCTCAAAATACGCTTCCGGCGCGTATGGCGAGGTGCCCGATGATTGGATAAAGGATCCGGCGAGTGTGGCCCAGTTGAAAGACCCGATCACAATGGCAATTGATGGAGTCATATACGTGGCGCTAAGGGACGGAAAGATACTGGCTATGCAGGGTGGGAAAGTAGTACGCACCATCAGCCCGAAGGACACAGGCTCCGGTGCAGCCCCGACAGACCTATTTACAGGCACCGATACACGCGATCTATATCTACTGCGCGCCTCGGAAGGTTCTATTTCAAAGATCAGCAAGGATGGGCAGACGCTTTCTATCCTCAAGGCCCCGGTCGCCAACGAAGAGCTTTCCACTCTTGATGGGATGACTGTAGACGAGGCGAGAGGCAAGCTCTACCTCATCGTGGGGACCAAAGTGTACGAAGCTCAACTGCCTGGGCCTGGCGCGACGTCTGCTCCACTGGAAGGCGCTAAGGGAACGGAATCGAAGCCGCTCGTCCGCCCAACAGCCGAACCATAAGTTATCTGTACCAAGAACCTAAGTCACAAGCGTCAGGCGAACCTGACGCTTTTCTATTTATCGAGGTGGCCTGAGTTGCCAGACATCTACCTGATCGCCTGGATATGAGAAGTCGGGAACGCGTCCACTCAACAAAACATCGAGCTTGGATTGCATCTCCTGCTTCTCTTGAGCGGTAAACGCCCACCACCTGATGATGACATATTTGACACCCAGCCGTTCCAGTGCAACTACTCCTTGTCCGTTGGCTACCTGGGCCTTCACAGGGTCGTCGGCAAGGGTAGCAGACAAGAGATATTTAACAGCCGGTTCCTGCTGAGGCAGCGCATACGGTGGCTGCCTGGAGAGATAACCACCAATGATTGGCTTGCCGTGTACGGTCTGGTATGCCAT
>JBBRVL010000491.1:0-2321 GCA_038246925.1 Chloroflexia bacterium | reverse complement strand
TAATTCGTAATTCGTAATTCCCGAAGGGAAAGGAGGGCCATATGGCAGTACAGAGCACAACGGCACGCGGCGCTGTCGTTACCGAAGCAGTACGTGAAGAAGAGAAGCGGCCACCATCCTGGTACGTAATCCAGGTGCTGCGATATGCCCTGATCATATTCTTCACAGTCATCCTGCTGGCGCCGCTCGTATTGGCATTCCTGGGCTCGTTTAAGACGAATAAAGAGGTGCTGGCGTGGCCTCCGGTGCTCTTACCGACCGATTGGCGCTGGGAAAACTACGTCGACGTTTGGAACAACGTGAAGAGCGCGAGCGGATTCCCTTTATTGCCTCGGTGGATTTTCAATAGCGTGTTCCTGGCGGCGGTTCACGTAATTCTGCAGCTCTTTTTCTGCTCGCTCGCCGCATATGCGTTCGCTCGTTTGCGCTTCAAAGGGCGCGAGGTAATTTTCGCCTTCATGCTGGCTACGATGATGATACCGGGCATGGTACTGCTTATACCAAAGTACCTCATCATCAATACCCTGGGCTGGGTGAATACATATTGGGCGATAATCGTGCCGGGCGCGGTCGGTGCGTTTGGTATATTCTTGCTCACACAATTCTTGAAGAGTATACCAAGAGACCTCGAAGAGGCTGCGATGATAGATGGCGCGGGGTTGTTCACCATCTACTCGCGCGTTATTTTGCCGCTCACCAAGCCCGCGCTTGCTACCCTCGCCGTTATCGAGTTCCAGGGCGCCTGGAACGACTTCCTCAGCCCCCTGGTGTTGCTCAACACGCCGGAGATGTTTACGATACCCGTCGGGCTGCGCTTCCTGAAAGGCACCTACATCTCGTTCTTCAACATCATACTCGCAGGCTCGATGTTCAACACGATACCTATGCTGATCCTTTTCGCCTTCTTCTCGCGTTACTTCATCCAAGGGGTGACGTATAGCGGGGTGAAGGGATGATGCGATTTTGGATTTTGGATTTTGGATTTTGGAGGAGAAAAGAGAGTAGGTTGATAAAGTCCGAGGACATTGAAGATGTCGGGATCGAGACGGAGGAGAATGATCTTCCCCTTAGGCGAGAGGTCTCTCCTGCGCTTCGGGTATTCCTGCCGGTAGGACGGACCCTGGGAGATTGGTGGCGGGAACTGCTTGTAATGTCTCTGGCTAGCTTTGTGTGGTTTGCTCTGTCGCTCACGATAATCGGCGGACCGCCAGCCGCAGCTGCGCTCTACTCGATGGCTCGGGCTGCGGCCCTGCACGAACAGCCCGATAAAGCACTATTCCTGGCGGCGCTACGAGCATACTTTGTTAGGAGCTGGTTGCTCGGCATAATTGGCCTGTTCGGAATAATCCTGTGGGTCATGGACCTCGATCTTTACATACAATTGGCCGGTGGAATAGAGATCGTCGGTTTTGTAGGCGCGGTCTTGATCTTCTACATAGGGCTGGTCTGGATTCAGACGCTTTTCTATGCCTGGCCGATGATGGTCTGCCGCGACGACCTGACGCTTGTGCAATTGCTGCGTAACAGCATGGTGATGGCATTACGCTATCCGCTTCATAACTTTGTGGCGACCATCTTCATGGTGTTGCTGCTCGCGTTGGCCTTTTATGCGCCGCCGATGGTTGTACTTGTCATACCGGCGTTGGTGTCGCTGCTCGGGGTTCATAACCTTCTGCTGTTGGCTCCCGAGCTTGTGCCGGAAGACAGCGACGCGCTGGGAGTCGTGGGTTAGGGAGTAGTAAATGACCCGCACTAATTCAGCATTCATAATTCAAAACTCATAATTCCGACGAAGGAGGCAGATATGGACGCTAATAACAATGCGCGCGATATACCAGTAGAAGACGTTTCAATCGGCGCTACACCCACCCTGGCTGCCGATGTGGGTGACAATACGTCTGATGACGCTGCTATAGCCGCTTCGCCTCTGGATTCGGCTGCGGCGGATGAGGGTAGCACTGTTGCCACAGATGTAGGCCATAGAGCAGTACACGATGCAGGCGGTAGATCGCCCAGCCCAGCCGCCGCCGGGGCAACGGCCAGCAGTGTAGTTGGGACCAACATGGGCGACGGGGTGACCGACTCGCTCGGTGGGGTTGTCGCCGGTGGGATGGCAGTCCGCAGTCTGATGGATAGTGATACCCCAACCTACAAGGAAGAGCCACCACTCCCTCCTATAGATGTGACTAAGCTGCCTACTTCAGGCCAGAGCAGCGAAGGTGGGAGCTAACCTGTAGGGTCAGGTACGGGAGAACGGCACTATCCTAAGGGCGCCTAACAAAACCTAACCTACCGTAGGGGGCGGGGGGGGGCGGGCCCGG
>JBBRVL010000490.1:0-2349 GCA_038246925.1 Chloroflexia bacterium | reverse complement strand
TGTCCCATTTCTCATTTCGCTCGCTTAAAACACATTTCAAACCCGTAGGGGCGGACCTGTGTGTCCGCCCTTGCCCGAGTACGATCCCCCAACAGGGCGGACCCGTGTGTCATCTGTTACAACTAATTACCTGACGGCAGGCGGGGGGGTAGAGTGCATGAGTGGGAAAGGCTGTGTTGACATCATCTGGCCTGCCGCCAACACGCACGAGATCGGCTGGGAATCCGCCTGCTCTGCCCCTCCAAACTGAATTAGTTGGAACAGATGACACATAGGTCCGCCCCTACGTTCTTTTTGCCTACCTTGAAATCGCCTCTTAGTATAGCCTCCCAGCCGCCAAGTAACAACTCTATTGACTTGGCCCTTTCCTGTGTGATATAACAACTGACAATCAAACATTATCAGGGCATTGAAGGAAGAGAGAGTAGTCCGGCGGCAATAAGCGCAGAGATGGGGCGGCAGGTGAAAGCCTCATGAGCCGTGGGGTCGAAATACAGCTTCCAGAGCCTCGACGGGTTCCCGCCCGTTACAGCGGTTGGGCCGGTTGGCCTGGTGAGGCGTTCGCCGAGAGGCAGCGCGAAGCACGGTGGTACCACGAAGCAGATGCTCTCGTCCGTCGCAATGATGGGCGAGTTTTTGTTTAATTATGAATTTTGAATTTTGAATTTTGAATTAGAAGTGTGTGGCCCCTATTCACGCTTCTAGCCGATAGCCATTCATAATTCATAATTCATAATTCATAATTTTGAAAAGGGGGTCCAGACTATGAATAATACCAGGCAAGTAACCACACCTGAGGAAATGCATAGTGAGCTACGTGAGGAGCGAAAAGAGATAGAAGCACTGGCGGAAGCTGAGATGCAGGAGGCTAACGCCGAGATAGCCGCAGAGGCTACCGTGCGCGCGGGGGTGCAAACTGAGGAAGCTGAGCGCTGGGATGGCGTCAATGTGAGTGACGAACGTATACATGAGGTCATGACGCGAGCGGTAGCAGAGATAGTACCCCGCGACGAGTTCGAGAAGATGTTGCGGTCGGGGCGCAAGCTGCGCGTCAAGCTTGGCATCGACCCGACGGGACCTCGCCTGCATATCGGGCGCACGGTGCCCCTGTTCAAGCTGCGCCAGTTCCAGGACATGGGCCACCAGATCGTCCTCATTATCGGCGACTTTACGGCCATCGTGGGCGATGCCTCGGACAAAGATGCACAGCGCGTCATGCTCACACCGGAGCAGATCGAAGCCAACATGGCCACCTACAAGGAGCAGATAGGGAAGATCCTTGACATCGACAAGGTGGAGTTCCGCTATAACGCGCAATGGCTAGGCCCGCTCACCTTCCACGACGTGGTGAGGCTCGCCTCCAAGTTTACGGTTGCTCAGATGCTTCAGCGCGAGAACTTTGCGGTGCGCTGGGAGGAGAGCAAACCAATCGGTCTGCACGAACTCCTGTACCCGCTGATGCAAGGCTTCGACTCGGTAGCCATCGAGGCAGATATCGAGCTTGGGGGGACCGACCAGCTATTCAACCTGATGGCGGGCCGCGCCCTCCAACCCGAGTTCGGCCAGCCGCCGCAGGGTGTGATTTGCGTGAACATGATCGCTGGCACCGACGGCCGCAAGATGTCGACCACCTGGGGCAACGCTATCTATCTGCTCGATGAAGCCCGCGACCAGTTCGGCAAGATCATGTCGATGGGCGACGATGTAATCCCGGTTTACATGGAGTCGTGCACCCTGCTCTCCATGGACGAGGTAAAGCGAGTGCGCGAGGGATTGGAAAACGACAGCGTTCACCCGATGGACGCAAAGAAGCAACTCGCCTGGGAAATCGTCAGGATGTACCACAGCGACGAGGCCGCCAACACTGCCCGAGCCGACTTCGAGCGCCAATTCCAGAATCGAGAGATGCCCTCGGAGATTCCGCTTGTGCCCATCGAAAAGGCTCTAGGCGGTAAAGGTAGTGAGGATGGAGAAGTCGGCATCCTCGATCTACTAATCAATACAGGTCTAGCTCCCAGCCGCAAGCACGCCACCCGCCTGGTAGAGCAAGGCGGCGCCCGCGTCAACGATGAGCGCATCACCAACCGCGACCAGATGGTCAAGCCCGAAGAGGGCATGATCGTCAAGGTTGGTAGGAGTTATGTAAAGTTAGAGGGCTAGATAACTGGAGATCTACAGTGCCTAGTACCTTACTAACGAAAATATGTCAGGTAACGCCCAGCGAATCAATTCGCGGTCTGTTCACGAGCAAAGTCCGCCTGCGCGGACTCGGTGGGGGAAGGGTAGTCCACGTAGGTGGACTTTGCTCTGATGTAGCCCGTGGATTTATCCGCCGGGCGCTGTCAATCC
>JBBRVL010000489.1:0-2370 GCA_038246925.1 Chloroflexia bacterium | reverse complement strand
TACGCCAATTACGCGACGACCGGCAAGGACCTCAAGGGCGGCAAAGATATAAAGATAATGTACGACAGCTTTACGTCGTGGCCTATGGAGTGGTACTTGCGCGACTATAACAAGATATTCGTGCCTGGAACGGTGCAGCCCGGCTCCGACGTGCCGATACTCCTCCTGGAGTACAATAAGTACAAAGACAATCTCAACTTCCTGCCCAACTACATACCGCAGCGATACGCGATGCGCTGGTGGTTCCCGCAGGAGTGGTACATGGACGAGTTCCTGCCGAACCAGTACGTCAAAGACGACAAGGGCAACAGGATAACGGACCCCGCCACCGGCAAGCCCAAAATGGAGGGTCCACTGGCGCAGGTGGGCGACGCCCTCAACACCGTCAAGGTGACTGTCACCGAGCCTCGGTTTGAGGCGACCCTATGGAAGTACCTTATCTTCCGCGAAACGCCCAAGCCCCTCGGCTCCGAGGACATGGTGCTATACCTGCGTAGGGACATAGCCCAGCAATATCATCGTCTGCAATATGACCCGCCACCCTCGACTGACGTACCGTAGAGTATTGCGTATTGCGTATTGCGTATTGCGTATTGCGTATTGCGTAATTTGACTACCGACTACTTTGGACTTTGGACTTTGGACTAACTTAGAGGAGAAAGATGGACAATCGTCGTTTTAGCGCCCGTGCTGATATTGGTATGTCTGGCGCTCGTAGTAAGAATGAGCAGGTTCGCTTGCCTTTGCTGGACCGAGCTATCGAGCTGACCAGGCTGAACTGGGAAGTGGTGGCGTTCGTCGGCCTGATGTTGCTGACGATACTCACTCGCTTATGGGACCTGGCGCCACGCGCTATGCACCATGACGAGTCTATACACGCCTACTTCTCCAACCTCTTCTTGAAGACGGGCGACTACACCACCGACCTGAACGATGCGGCGGCGCTGGCCGCGAACCAATTTGACACGCAGGGTGGCTACGATCCCACGTATCACGGGCCGTTCCTCTACTTCATCACAGGTCTCTCCTTCTTCCTCTTTGGTACGAACGAGTTTACGGCGCGCCTCATGCCCGCCATCTTCGGCATAATATTGGTCGGGCTTATCTGGCTGCTGCGTCCCTTCATAGGGCGTGTAAGCGTGCTGATCGCCGCGCTCATGGTGCTGGTCTCTCCGAGCATCAACTACTATTCGCGGTCGCTCAGGCATGACATCTTCGCGCTGACGGGCACTCTGCTCCTCTTCGTCTCGATACTGTGGTTCATGCGGACGCACCAGGCGAAATGGGTCTACCTGGGATCGCTGGGGCTTGCGATAGGGTACGCGAGTCATGAGCTTACCTTTATCATCGCCTTCATGTTCCTGCTCTTCTTGCTGATAGCAGCGTTCGCCTTCCCCAGCTTCGCGGGGCGGGTCACTTATGGGGGGCGCAGCGGTAGCGCCGAGCCTGTGAACCCGGTGAAGAGCGCGGTGTCGGCATTGGGCGCGCAACGATGGACCCTTGTTGCTGCGACTCTGCTATTCGTCGCCATATACGTAGTGCTGTATACCAATCTTCTGACGAAGCCCGGGCTTGTGCTATCGGGTATCGTGCAGGGCTTCGCATACTGGACGACCCAGCATGGGGTGGCGCGTGGCGACCAGCCGATTTTCTACTACCTGCTCCTCATGCTCATCTACGAGCCTCTGGCATTCATCGCGGGGTTCGGCACCATCATCTACGCGATAGTGCAGTGGGCAACGGGCCGCACGCACGCTCTCACACACGGCGATGATGTGGATGTCGAGCCGGAGCCTGTCGCCGGAACGGTGACTGCTCCTGCCTCGGTGGACCAGTATGGCGTTGCCCTGCCCTCTATTGACGGCTTGCGCGGGTTGACGCTAGGGTTCCTGGCCTTCTGGTCACTCGGCGCGTTTGTCGCCTTCTCTATGGCGGGCGAGCGGATGCCCTGGCTGAACATGCAAATCGCGCTCCCCTTCTCGCTCCTGGCGGCTGCCGGATTGGGCGTGATGATTACGCGGCTCGATTGGCGGCAGGCGGTGAAGGGCGGAGGTATATTCCTGGGCGTGACAGTCGTGCTGTTCATATTCTCTGCCTTCAGCTTGATGGCGCACATCACCGACAGGTTGAACGGTCGACTCGTGCCTGCGGATAAACTGGCCCAATACAATTCAGACGCCGCCTTCAAGTCCACTTATGACTTCCAGATGGCTGTAAAAATGGTGGCCCTGTTTGTATTCACAGGCGCTTTACTGGCGCTTGCGGGGTGGCTGGCCTATAAGCTGCTGCCTGGCCGCGCAGTGAAGGTGGTGGGGCTTACCTTTGCCACTGTTTTGCTCGCATACGGTCTGCGCTCGATGATGCTTGTGG
>JBBRVL010000488.1:0-2407 GCA_038246925.1 Chloroflexia bacterium | reverse complement strand
GTGAAGGTGACCGACTTCGGTATCGCAAAGAGCGTTTCCGACCTCGGGCTTACCGAAGCGGGTACGGCGCTCGGCACCGCGCATTATTTCTCCCCTGAACAGGCCAAAGGGGAGCGCGTCGTGCCGCAGTCGGATATTTATGCGGTAGGCGTGACGCTCTACGAAATGCTTACCGGGCAGCTTCCGTTCGAGAGCGACAACATCATGGGCCTCGCATATAAGCACATTGGCGAGCCTCCCAGGCCCGTGCGCCAGCTTAACCCTAGCGTGCCTGCGCGCCTGGAAGCCATAGTAATGAAAGCGCTCGCCAAGACGCCCGCCGGTCGGTTCAGCAGCGCGGCGGAGATGGAGAAGGCGCTACGGGCTGTGCAGGCAGGAGGCCAGCAGCCTACGGTCGAAGTGCCGGTAAATGGTGGAGGTGCGCGCTCAGGTTCGCGGCAGGTGCCCGCGGCAACCACTCGTGTTGGTGGTCGTGCGGTGGCGGGAGGGCCAACAACCGGATCGTTGAGGACCGGCAATCTGGGCCGAGGTGGATATTCTGCGTCGATGGGAGGCGGGGGAGCAGCGGCGGCGACCAGGCACATGACAAGCCCCCTTGGTGCGCCCACTTCAGTTGCAATACGGTCTGCGCCTGCCGGTACGAAGTCGGGCGGGGTTGGGTGCAGCGCCGTAGCGGTCGGTCTCCTTGTGGCGGCGGTCCTGGGGTTGTTGGTGGTGGGCGGCATTTTCATCGCGCCTCAGATACAACGCTTGTTGAGCGACTCGGTCGTCCCCAGCCCAACCCCGACGCCCGTCATCCCGACCGCCACCCCGTCGCCGACACCCGTGCCGCCGACCAACACCCCCACGTACACGCCCACTCAGACGCCGACCGCCACGCCCACACCACCGTCGGTGCCCGTACCTCAGCTCGTCGGCCTGAAAGTACAGGATGCGATTGTGCTCGCGAAACAGCGAGGTTTCGCCCTCGTTGAGCTTGGGCGGATAGATAGCCCGGAATGGGGCGCGGGTATAGTTGCCCAGCAAGACCCGCAGCCGAACTCGATCCTAAAGCAGACGAGCGCCATCAGCGTGCGCGTGAGCAACGGCCCACCGCCTTTCAAGCTGCCTCAATTGAGCAATACCGATCCTGAAGCCGCCAAGGCAACCCTCGAAAGCACGGGACTAAAGGTAGTGTTCACCTACGAGGGGAGCCTTAGCATACCGAAGGGCGTGGTGATACGCTCGGAGCCGGTGGCCGATGCTAGCGTGAGGTCCGGTGATACGGTTACGCTTGTGGTGAGCCGTGGAGAAGTGGTAGAAGTACCTGATCTGCGGGGTACAGAGAACATAGACGTTGTTCAAGATCGCCTCGATGCCCTCGGGCTTACCCTGGGTAATGTAACCGAGGTAGACGATCCTACCGGAGCCGTGCCCCCCGGTGCGGTGTTTGGACAGGAGCCGCCAAAGGGTAGGCTGGTCGAGAAGGGCACGCCCATCGACATCCAGTTGAGGCGTAAGGAATAGCCGGTATTGTGGGAAGTAGGCTAAGGACTGAGTTTTATTGCTCGGTCCTCTGTTCTTTTAGGAGGGGTTATATGAACAGGCCGGTCGAAGTGGTGGGCAGCGTGTGGGTGCTACACAATTCGGCGTCGGGGCGTAACACCGGCATCCTGGTGGACGATAAGAGCGCCGTTATCATCGATCCAACAGGGGATCAGATCGACCTTGCGACCATAGACAAGGGCCTCGATGAGCAGGGGCGTGTTGTCGAGGCAGTCGTTCATACCCACAGGCTCTCCTCTAATGACATAGAGTGGTGGTCTGGCGTGCCACGTATAAGCGCAGAAGCATTTGAGGCACGCTCATCTCTTGCCGTTTCAGCAGGGCAACCACATAGGGTTGCCCCTACAGATTTGTTGGGTGGCTGGGAAGTTGTGCCGCTAAGCAAGCAAGCACCCACCAGGATGGCGCTCTATAATGTTTGGGAGAGGGTGCTTTTCTGCGGAGAGATGCTTGCCGATACTGCCGCGAACGAGGCTATCCCTTTGCTGGAAGGCGGCAGCCGGTGGTACATAGATGCGCTTGAGGTGGTCAAAGAGCTTGATGTCAAGTTGCTCGTGCCCGCTCTGGGCAGTATAGCCACAGGTAAAAGGAGTATTCGCAAGCGCATAGAGGCCGACCACAACTATCTGTACGACGTACGCCGCCTCGTCATAACCTCCATCATGGGCGAAGTCAGCCTGGAGCGGGTGCTTGCGGTCACAGCCGACTTGCATGAGGACTTCCCATTCCTGGTGGAGCATCTAGCTAATATCCGTGCGGTTTGGGCTGAACTCAGTCTTCAGTCTTGAGTGGGCTGAACAAAATAAAAATCACTCCACAACTATGATGCAGACGAAGTGAACCATCTTACCCTTGTCATTCT
>JBBRVL010000487.1:0-2431 GCA_038246925.1 Chloroflexia bacterium | reverse complement strand
GTTTGCTATCATCCCCAGAGGCGTAGAGCATCTCCCAATCGCCGAGGAAGAGGCACATGTGCTGCTCATCGAGCCTAAATCTACATCGAACACTGGCAACGTGCAAAATGAGCGAACGGTTGCTGTTCTAACACAGATCTAAATAAGTCGTCTCAAAGAAAGTAGAGAGCAAAGCTCCAGGAGGAGTTCAGAATGGACAATCGCATTGAACAGGCGTCGGCTGTTTTACCCATCGCTTGTAGCTTATCGGAACCCGATCAAGTTGAGCGCGGTGAGGAGATCTCCACAAGCATCATCAGCGAGGTTCAGCAGAGAATTGAGCTACAGGACGGATATGAATTCCTCTTTCCGGGCACGGATGCATTGGCCGCTAAACTCTTGCAGTTCGTAATCACGGAGCGAGAGTGCTGCCGATTTTTCACGTTTGAATTGATATTTGACCCGAACCTGGGCCCGATCAGGTTGCGTCTGCGTGGTCCGGAGGGCACAAAAGGGTTCATCGAAAACTCCTTTTAGGTAGAGAGGAACAAGGTAAGCCGATGGCGATCTCTAAGATAAAATCTTCAGCAACCAATGCGCGGTCGCACGAGCTTTATGCACGGGCGCTGAAGGTCTTCCCAAGCGGGGTCACGCACGATCACCGCTATTTCGGCGCAATGGAACCTGTTTATATCGACCGGGCGCAAGGCTCTCGCAAGTGGGACGTTGACGGCCACGAGTACATCGACTACTGGATGGGGCACGGCGCGCTCCTCCTGGGGCATGGTCACCCCGACATTATCGAGGCCGTACAACTCCAGATGAATAGGGGCACCCACTACGGCGGCTCACACGCACTGGAGGTCGAGTGGGGAGAGCTAATCCAGCGGATTGTTCCTTCCGCGGAGCGTATCAAGTTCACCGGGTCGGGCACCGAGGCGACCATGATGGCAGTGCGCCTGGCTCGTGCCTACACCGGACGACAGAAGTTCCTCAAGTTCCAGGGCCACTTTCACGGCTGGTCGGACGCGATGACAGCAGGCTTTCAAGCTCCGTTCGATGTCCCCTCATCGGTTGGGGTAGATCAGGCTGTACTGGACAACGTTATCGTAGCTCCTACCGACCTGGAAGAAGTCGCGCGCATATTCGCCGAGCAGCCTGAAGAGATAGCGTGCGCCATCCTTGAGCCAACTGGCGCATCTTACGGTACCATCCCTCTGCCTAATGGTTTCCTTCAGGGCTTGAGAGAGATTACCACCCGCTATGGCGCGCTGCTCGTCTTCGACGAGATAATCACAGGCTTCAGGTATTCACCAGGTGGTGTGCAACAGCAGACGGGCGTGATACCCGACCTGACCGCGCTCGCCAAGATCGTGGCGGGAGGTCTGCCGGGTGGCGCGGTAGGTGGGCGCACAGATGTGATGGCAGCATTAGAATTCCGCGCAGGCGACGCCGACTGGAATCGCTACCACCGCATCAACCACCCCGGCACGTTCAACGCTAACCCACTCAGCGCGGCGGCTGGCATAGCCATGCTTAATATAGCGCAAACGGGTGAGCCTCAAGAATACGCCGCCCGCCTCGGCATGTTGCTGGTGCAAGAGATGAACCGTGCTATATCCGGCCTGGGCATCGAAGGAAGCTGCGTCTATAGCGACGGCTCTATCTTCCACATACTTCTCGGTAGAGGAGCAAGCGCGAACCCTGACGGCACGCTAGTCCCCAACTGCGCCGACATCCTTACCCTTCGACAGGCAAACGCACCCGATGTAAAAGCAGCGCTCCAGGCAGGGCTGTTGAAGAGAGGAGTGGATATTCTGGGTGGGCAGGCCGGCATCATCTCTACCGCCCACACGGAGGAAGATGTGGCGCTTACCGCAACGGCTTTTGGGGAGACGTTGAGGGAGATGAGGGAGAGTAGGTTACTCGGTTAGCAGCACGTACGCTGCTGGGATATACCATATGAAAGAAAACGAGAACCAACCATACTCAACTGAAGAACAATATCTTGCCTGGCTGGGGCAAAAGCTGATTGAGCAAGGCCTGCCCTGGAATAACGGCGTTTCTATCCCAATTCCAAATTTCTTTGAAAAATACACTCTGCACGATTCCTACTGGGAGGGTCTGTGGTTTGAACCTGGCTATGGTGAAGCTGTAGCAGTGATCCGTTGGGACACCTTTTGGCACAAAGATAAGATACCCTTCCAAAGCTCACTCGTAGGTACATGGCCCCTTTTGCTGATTCGATTTCCTCAAGTGCATAGCATTAGCTGGAGCAGCTTACGTCGGCCTGACAGTTGGTCGGATGGTATAGCTGGGGCAAGCTGCCGGGTTGTCAATGAGGAAGAGAAAGTGCCGATGTTGGACGCACTCAATCGGCAACCACATGAAAAAGACATCCCGCTAGAACACCTGCTGGACCAAAGCCTATACGTAACAGCCATTGAAGGCC
>JBBRVL010000486.1:0-2471 GCA_038246925.1 Chloroflexia bacterium | reverse complement strand
CGGAAGAAGGAGTAGAAGGTAACCACGCCGTAAACATCGGCGGCCTTAAGCCCAAGCTCCTCCGACATCTGCTGCACGGCATCCTGGGTGATGTAGCCGAACTTGACCTGCATCTCCTGGAGGACAGGTATCATCGCCTCGGCGGGATCGACGTGCTTGTAGCGCTGGGTAATGGCGGTTATCTCTGCCGGGGGTATAGCGCGGCTCGGAGTAATTGCGCTGCTGTCGGCAAGGGGCGTGGGCGGCTCACGGCGCTCTCCGGGCGCGAGGTCGCCAGCCCTGACGCTGCTTAGGCCTCCACCTACGTTCTGCTCTCCACCCTGGTCGTTGCGCATCTGCCGCTCTCCGATTTTGGATTTTGGATTTTGGATTTTGGATTAGGCCCAAAATCCAAAGTCGTTCTCTCGGTCTACTTCTCCAACCACTATGTCAATCGAGCCGATGTTGGCAACCACGTCGGCAATGAGAGCGCCTTCGGACATGACCGGCAGCGCCTGTAAGTTCACGAAGGAAGGGGCACGGTTGCGGGCGCGATATGCATGGTTCTCGCCATTCGATACTATGTACCAGCCCAACTCGCCCTTTGGAGACTCGACCGCCGAGTAGTATTCACCAACGGGCGGCTTGAAGCCATGTATCACGAGCACAAAGTGGCGTTGCATCGCCTCGATGCTGGTCATTGTCTCCTCTTTTGAGGGGAGAGCAACGCGCAAATCGGGTGTCATCACCGGGCCGCCTGGCAACTGGTCTATGCACTGGCGAATCATCTTGAGGCTCTGGCGCATCTCTTCCATACGCACGAGGAAGCGGTCATATACATCGCCATGCGTACCGACCGGCACTTCCCAATCGAGACGATCATACACCGCATAAGGCATTGCCTTGCGTACATCATAGGCGACGCCGGAGCCGCGCAGGCTGGGACCAGTCAGGCCCCACTGTATAGCATCGTCCGCCGAGATCACGCCAACTCCCTTCACGCGGCGCAGAAAGATAGGGTTCTCGGCAAGGAGCGAATCGTATTCCTTGAGGCGCTGGGGCATGATAGCCAGAAACGCCTCGACCTTCTCTATAAGACCTGGTGGGGTATCCTTGGGGAAGCCGCCCACGCGCTGGGCATTAAGTGTCAGCCGCGCGCCTGTCTGCATCTCGAAGATGTCGAGGATAAGCTCGCGCTCGCGCATGGCATACAAGAAGACGGTGATCGCCCCCAGGTCCATAACGTGCGTTGCCAGCCATAGGAGGTGGGAGGCTAGGCGCTGTAGCTCGGAGAATATCACGCGAAGATAGTGTGCCCGCTCCGGTATCTCGATGCCCATCAGGTCTTCGACGGCTTTGACAAAAGCAAGGTTGCTCGTGAAAGCGGCCACGTAGTCGGTGCGGTCGGTCCAGGGGACGAACTGGTTATACATGCGGTATTCGCCTAGCTTCTCGATCCCGCGGTGCAGATACCCCAAATCTGGGATGGCCTTCGTGACGACCTCGCCCTCAAGCTCGAGCAGCACACGCAACACGCCGTGCGTCGAAGGGTGTTGCGGCCCCAGGTTGAGGGTCATCTTGTCGGTGTGAGGCACCACAGAGCCGGTGTCCGGGCCGATGCCTGTATGCACGATGGCCCTGTCCGCGCCGATCTGGTTTATATCGGTGCCGTCGGTACGCTGGCCTGTTAGTGGATCGAGTTCGCGTTCTTCAATAGCCATAACCGTCTCCTATTTTGGATTTTGGATTTTGGATTTTGGATTCGGGCTGCTTATGGTAGGTGCAATCCAAAACCTAAAATCCAAAATCAAGAGGTATAAGTTCCGTATCCGGCCAGTGGGTAATCTTTGCGGAGCGGGTAGCCTTCCCAATCTTCAGGGAGCAAGATGCGGCGCAGGTCGGGGTGGCCCGAGAAGACAATACCGAACATATCAAAGCACTCGCGCTCTTCCCAGTTGGCCGCTTTCCATACAGGCACAACTGTCGCTATAGTCTCATCTTCCATAACGCCCGCCTTCAGGCGTATACGATGATTGCGAGTCATGCTGTAGAGGTGATAGACCACGTCGAAGCGCTGGGGGCGAACCGGGTAATCGACGGCGGTAAGGTCGGTCAGGAAATCGAACTCAAGCTCAGGGGTGTCGCGCAAGAAGAAACAAGCCTCCACGATGCGGTCCTTGAAGATGCGTATCGATACCTGGTCGCGGAACGATTGCACCCCCTCGATCACGTCGGGCATGGAAGTACGCAACATCTGGACGGCGATATTTTGCTCAGGGTCCACTCCCTCCGGGGGCGGCACATACTTGCCTTGAAACGGTATGTAATCTGCCATTGTTCTCTCCCGAATCTTGAAACGTGAAACGTGATGCGTGAGCGTTGACGACCTACCACCAATCCCTAATCCTTAACAACTCCGCGTCCTCTGCGCCTCTGCGGTGAACAACAATAACTTGGTTCGCTTTGTGTTCTTTGTGGTTCAAGAGAAGTTG
>JBBRVL010000485.1:0-2490 GCA_038246925.1 Chloroflexia bacterium | reverse complement strand
GAAGAGATCAAGCGCCTGCACGACGAAAAACTGCGCGACTCGCTGCAGTGGTTTCCCTTCATGGCGATGATTGACGCCTTCCAGCACTGGGTCTACACCGCCGAAGACCACGGTCCACAGGCACGCCGAGCCCACTGGGCCGAGCTTGAGCGCCGCTTCCGCCCCGACCTCGACTGGACCGGCCTGGAGCAGTACCGTGACATCGGCTGGCAGTACCTCCACGTATTCAGTTTCCCCCTCTACTTCGTGGAGTACGCCATCGCCCAGCTAGCCGCCATGAAGATATGGCTCAACTCTCTCGAAGACGAGCGTGGCGCGGTAGAAGCCTATAAGCGCGGCCTCGCACTCGGTGGCTCACGCCCACTCCCTGAACTATTCAGCACGGCAGGCGCCGAGTTCGGCCTCAACGACAAGACCGTCAGCGCCATCGTCGCGGGCACTCTCGCCCAGATGTCGGACGCCCAGTGAGCTACACACCCTACACAGGTCCATCCGGTGAAGGTGCCGAAAAGGAAGGCCCGCCATCGCGACGGTCCGTTTGGAACGCGGCTCTAGTCGCCCTGGCTATCGCAGGATTCTTGCTTGGGAGCTACATAATTTGGTACCGGAATCATACAACCGATTTGGAGGGATCATTTCCCCCGCCAGTTGCTAGTGTTGGCCTCCCCACCGTTGCCGTCCCCCTCCCTGCCCCCAAAGTAGGCTCCCCCGCCCCCGACTTCGAGCTAATAGACCTGAACACAGGGCAGCCTCTAACCCTCTCCTCCCTCAAAGGCAAGCCCGTCTGGATCAACTTCTGGGCCACCTGGTGCCCACCCTGCAAAGAAGAGATGCCGATCATGGAGAGACATTACCAGGAATACAAAGACAAAGGATTAGTAATCCTGGGCGTAGACGTACAGGAGAAAGAAAGCGACGTATCACCCTACATAAAAGCGGGCGGCTACAGCTGGACCTTCGTAATCGACAAAACCGGCAAGGTCACCGACACCTACCACGTCAACGGCCTGCCAAGCCACTACTTCGTAGACAAAGACGGCCTTATCCAGGCCATAGTCATAGGCGGCCTTAAAAGCGAAATGACAGGCGAAATAAGGGATGTCATCCCATACCTGCAAAAGATAATGCCCTGATAGGACAGGCTGCTGAAAATTGCTGCTAACGGGCTGCAGCTGCTGTACCCGCATCAACGGCTGCAATTAATGTTTCCGAGTCGGAAACCCACCCTAACAACGTTTGAATAGACAGCAATGATGCTTCGTGATTAGTTCTGGGCAGGTCGTTTCCGATTGGCTCAGCGGCGCAATCCGCAAGCAGCACACATGAATAATCTCTGAACATAGCATCTCTGATTGTCGACTCTACACAAATGCTTGTTGTACAGCCAGTTATTACAAGGTACTTTACGCCCTGCTGTCGGAGGATTTTGTCCAGAGCAGTTTGATAGAAGCCACTAAATCGGGTCTTATAAAGAACTATATCTCCCGGCTGGGGTTCAAGATCGCTCACGATATCTGTGCCCCAGTTGTCCCGGACCAGAATACGGCTTTCTGTGCCATCAGGGGCATAAATAGTCTCTCCTACCCCTAAGAACATGTGCCGCGTCCGGTTCGGAGCATCAGGGGTGCCCAGGTCTGAAAGATCAGGCTCATACCCCATCTTCAAGTATATGACCTTCATACCTGCTCGGCGCGCCAAATCAAGAACCCTGGCTGTGGGCTCAATTACCGCCCTGATCCCCGAAATATCGATGCCGGCACGATCGAACATGCCGCCCCTGGAGCCAAAATCGTTCTGCATGTCGACTACGATCACGGCAGTCTTGTTGGGATCTATTTGAATTGGCGCAGGCTTCGCGTTGATCTGAATCGGTGTGCTTCTGCCATCATAAGAGCGATGCTCTAACATGAACTCAATTCTCCTCACTTATCTTCAATTATCGCTGATATTATCACGTAACCCGGAGCGTCAGTCTATTGATGCACAACCACAGTTGTCCCAACCGGCGTCCAACCAAACAGCCACTTAGCCGCCGCTCGTGACAGGTTTACGCACCCGTGACTCATCGGCCTGCCGAAGTTGTTGTGCCAGTAAGTGCCGTGTATACCATAACTCCCAAAGAAATACATAGTGTGCGGCACGTTCGGCAGATCGTATTTTTCCGTGCCCGTCCCGCCCCTCATGCGCGTTGATACCAGCTTGGTGTAAACGCGGAACGTCCCCCTAACCGTCGGGTGCTTCGCCGTGCCCGTGCTTACCCTGGTCGACCAGACACGTATCGAGCCTTGATAAGCCGAAAGCGTCTGCGAGCTAAGGTCTACATCTATCCACTTATAAGTACGTGCCGCTGCCGGACCTTGCTGAGGGCTGGCCGTACCCTCGGCACTGGCCCCCCCCCCCCCCAACCCCCGGGCAGCAAACGCAATAAACCCGGCCACCACAACCCGCGCGCACCCGGTGTTGCGCAGACGATCACCCCGCGTTTTAGAG
>JBBRVL010000484.1:0-2546 GCA_038246925.1 Chloroflexia bacterium | reverse complement strand
TTATAACTCAGGCTACGAGCCGAGATGGGCATCATATAGCGCCGGTATTGCCCTTCTTGCCTACCGCATTCATAAGGCGATCCTCCAGGGTATAGAGATTTTCGACTTCCTCAGGGGGGATGAGCCGTACAAGTACGACTTTGGGGCAAAAGATACGTATATATATAGAGCGGTGCTACGGTTTGATAAAACGGCATAGTATTTGCTAGACATAAGAAAAAGCATAGACGCTGAGCAAAAGTAAGAACCCAGAATATAAAATAGGACAACAAAAATATATGTGTAAAATAGCAATGATAAGCATGCACACCTGCCCTCTGGCTTGTCCGCAGGCCCTTTTGGGTGGGCGCGAAACAGGTGGCATGAACGTTTATGTTCGCGAACTTAGTCGTGAGCTTGGGCGGCATGGCAAGAGCGTGGATGTTTTCACTCGCTTTCAGGACACTGAGACTGATCAAGTACAGGCACTCGGCCCAGACGCGCGCGTAATTCACCTTCCCGCAGGCCCGATGGCTCCCTACGATAAGAGCAGGCTACCCAACCACGTAGATGAGTTTGTTGCCGGGATCGAGGCATTCGCCCGGAGTGAGGGCACGCAATATGACCTCATTCACGCTCATTACTGGGTGTCGGGCATGGTCGCACGCAAGCTGCAAGAGACCTGGGGTGTGCCGATTGTGCAGATGTTCCACACGCTGGGCGCTATGAAGAACAAGGTCGCAAAGAGCGATGAAGAAATGGAAGCAGGCGACCGTATCGAAATTGAGCGACAGGTAATGAAGTGGTCCGACCGCATTATCGCCGCCACGCCTCTTGATAAAGCCCAGATGCTCTGGTTTTATGGGGCGGATAGCGACAAGATCAGCGTGATACCGGCGGGCGTGGACACCGAGCTTTTCCACCCGCGCGACCGCGCCAGGGTGCGCAAAGAGCTTGGCCTTCCCGATCTCGACACACCCATTCTCCTATTCGTAGGCCGTATCGAGCGCCTCAAAGGGATAGATACTCTCCTGGAGTCGGTGGCGGTTGTAAGCCGTACATGCTCGGGCCGCGATCTGAAAGTACTCATAGTTGGAGGTGGCGGCCAGACAGAGGATGAAAACGCCGAGCTAAAACGTGTCGTGCAGCTGCACCGCGACCTCAATCTGGAGGAGCAGGTGGAGTTTGTTGGCTCGAAGCCCCAGGAAATGCTGCCTCTCTACTATTCGGCGGCTGACATCACGGTCATGCCGTCACATTACGAGTCGTTCGGCATGGTAGCTATCGAGTCGATGGCCTCGGGGACGCCGGTGATAGCCTCCAACGTAGGCGGCCTTTCGTTCACGGTGAAGGACGGAGAGACAGGTTTCCTGGTCCCCGAAGAGAACCACTTCGCCCTCGCAGAACAGGTGCATAACCTGCTAAAGAACCCGGAACTGCGTCTTCGAATGGGAGAACAGGCGGTTCGCCACGCTTCACAATACTCATGGCGTAATATCGCCGAGCAGATGGTGGCCGTCTATGACGCCGAAATCGAAGCCAATTGTGGGGTTGCGTGCCGGTGCGTATGAACTGGAAGGGGTTAGAACATCATACGTGTCTAACCCCTAATCCCTAACCCCCTCCGCCGTTTGCCTTTTAGCGCGCCGTCTGATATAATAGTGTCTGCTTCAAAAAACGATGCATGAGAATATACCAGGCGGCAAGACCGCATGTTCGACGGAGGTCTATCTAGTTGGCAAATATCAAGTCTGCAATCAAAAGGATTCGCTCGAGCGAGCGCAAGCGGGTTCGCAACAAGCCGGTACGCACGGCTCTCAAGACTTACATTCGAGTCGCCCAGACACATATAGGTGGTAAGGGTAATGATACTGAAATGTCCGCCGATGCGGTGGTGCGTGCCATCAGCGCGCTCGACAAGGCAGCCAGCAAGGGCATCATCCACCCCAACCAGGCTGCCCGGCGCAAATCTCGTCTCATGGCGAGGCTGAATAAACTCGCTGTAACCAGTAAGTAATATCCTGTCTAAACATTAAAGATGAGTCACTCCAAGTTTTAGGGGTGACTCATCTTTGTTTGCCATAATCCACCCTCTATATGCACAAATATACTGGTGATTACCCACATCTCGGTGCAGACTGTTCTCGTGCGTGGGAATATGCCGATAGATGACTGAAAATGTCGGGCGACGATACCCTGCCACGCACGAAGAGCTATAAGAGTCCGCCCCAAACCCGAGATGTGGGTAATCACCGGACAAATATAGTATTGACAAGTGGCGTATATAGCCCTACAATCACCACTACAGCCACTATAAGGTTTCGTCCCGATTCTACATCCACATTTTCCAGTAAATCCCCTCTTAAACCTTATCCCAGCTTCTGACAGTCTGGTGTCGCGAGTTCAGCCATCCTCTAACGTATTGTCAGGTCGCTTTTACACCTTTTCAGGAGGTGACGTATGAATGCAGTAAGGCTTAGCCCTATCATGGGTATGTTGTTGCTGTTGTTGGTCGGCGTAGCTCTGGCACTCTCCTTCTCGGCGAATTCTCCCAAGACGAACCTGGG
>JBBRVL010000483.1:0-2601 GCA_038246925.1 Chloroflexia bacterium | reverse complement strand
GGAGGTATCGGGTCGAGGAGGTTGGCGGTCATGATGAACATCACCTTCGACAGGTTGTACGGCACGTCGAGGTAGTGGTCGGAGAAAGCATTATTCTGCTCAGGGTCGAGCACTTCGAGGAGGGCAGCGGAGGGGTCACCACGGAAGTCGTTGCCGACCTTGTCAATCTCGTCCATCATGAAGACCGGGTTGACGGTGCCCGCCGTCTTCATCGTCTGGATGATGCGGCCCGGCAGCGCGCCTATGTAGGTACGCCTGTGCCCGCGTATTTCTGCCTCGTCACGGATGCCGCCGAGCGACACGCGCACGAACTTGCGGCCCAATGCTTCCGCGATGGAGCGTCCGAGAGAAGTCTTACCGACCCCCGGAGGTCCGACGAAGCAGAGGATAGGCGAACGCATCTTGCCCTGGGCCAGCTTGCGGACAGCCATGTACTCAAGTATGCGTTCTTTGACCTTGCTGAGACCGTAGTGGTTAGCCTCAAGCACCTGGGCGGCTGCGCGAATATCGAGGTGATCAGGGGTCTGCTGCGACCAGGGGACATCGAGAAGCCAGTCTATGTAGGTGCGGATGACGCCGACTTCGGGCATACCCATCGGCATCGCCTGGAGGCGCTCAAGCTCGTCGAGGGCTTTTTTCTGGACATCCTCGGGCATACCGGCGGCCTCGATGCGGGTGCGAAGATCGTTGGCCTCGCGAGTGGTGGGGTCGTAATCGCCAAGCTCCTGCGAGATCGCCTTCATCTGCTCTCGGAGGTAGAACTCACGCTGGCTCTTGTCTACTTCGTTCTGGACGCGGTCCTGTATGCGGTTCTCAAGGTCGAGGACATCAAGCTCTTTGGCGAGCATCAGGCTGAGCGATTGGAGGCGCTCAATGGGGTCTACAAGCTCAAGTAGCTCCTGGCGGCTCTCCTGGTCGAGGGTGATGGTGGAGGCTATCAGGTCGGCCAACCAGCCCGGCTCGTCCACGTTCATGGCGGCGACATACGACTCTTCGGAGAGGTTGCGCGACAGCTTGACGACCTTCTCGAAAAGGGCTAGCACAGCGCGCATGAGGGCCTGGGTTGCCTGGCTCGTTTCGTTGGCATCTTCAAAGGCTTCGCCGAGGATGCGAATATATGGTTCGGTTCGCAGGTAACGCAGGAGTTTGATGCGTCGCTGGCCCTGCACGAGGAGGGAAACGGTGCCGTCGGGCATCTTGAGGGAGCGGCCTATCACAAGCTCCACGCCCATTTCATAGAGGTCGTCGGGACCGAGTTCTTCTTCTTCGGGGTTGCGTTGGGCTACAGCGTAGACTATGCGGTCGCTGTTGAGGGCCGCTTCGATAGCCTTGATCGACTTCTCGCGCCCTACGAAAAGGGAAGTGACCATGTGGGGGAATATCACCATGTCGCGCAAGGGGAGGAGGGGGAGCTTGAGGACTTTATCGTCATCGTCGTCAAACTGGCGCTTGCGCCTGGCACGAGCCTTGGTCTTGACGGCCTTTGGCTCTTCTTCGGTGCCGATGTCATCATCTGCGAGATCAGCTTCAACCTGCGATTGAGCGGCAGGTTTGAGCTTGCGTACCCGGACCGGCTCATTGAGCGGCATATCAAGCTGCTCGTCAAGATAGCCGGTCTCTTCGGTGTCGTGCCCGTTAGGCACAGGGCCGAGCGTTACAAAGTCTTCCAGGTTAGGATCAATAATATCTTTAGATTTCTTTCGCGGCATCAGTCTCCCCTTAGGCTAGTCGGTTAATTGTACGGCATGGGAGAGAGGAATAGCAAGGGAAGTGGTGAGTGGTGAGTGGTGAGTGGTGAGTGGTGAGTGGTGAGTGGTGTGGGAGGTGAGGAGCATGATAATGATATAATGTCCGTATGAACTACAGAGATATTATCACAATAAAGCCGGGGAAGCGTGGGGGTAAGCCGGGCATCCGGGGTATGCGTATCACTGTCTATGATGTGCTATCCTACCTTGCGTCGGGAATGAGCCACCAGGAGATAGTGACAGACTTCCCATACCTGACTGAGCAAGACATCCTTGCGTGCCTGGCATATGCTGCTGACAGGGAAAAGCAGATGTTAGAACTGCCAGCGTGAGGCCGAGTTCGAGCAGATAGTGGCGGGGTTGCGACAGTCTTTTTCGGAGCAACGACAGGCGAGTCATATCGTCTGGGAGCACACCGGCGATGGGGAGTTTCCGTACCAAGCAGAGATAAAGGGGAGGACTTTCACGATCCGTGTCAATGATTTCCCGGAAGAGCCTCTGTATACGCTGCTCGTGGAGGGGGTCGAAGTGGAAGACCTGGAAGATTGGCCTGCGGCGTGGGTAAGGCCGGATATACCCAGGACGTTGCTCGACATGGTGGAGAAGGCGAAGCCAGCACCCGGCGAGAGTTCGCCCGGCGAATAACTTCGCGGGCTGGTAGAGGCGAAGTCCGCGTAGGCGGACTGGCGGGGGTAGAGGGCGAACACAAGGTTCGCCCCTACGGATAAATTCCTCTACATCAACTCTGAACAGTTACCTATCCAGGGAGTGGCTAATAAGGCAGATGTAGGGGCGGACCCGTGTGTCCGCCCTGTACGCCCACAGCCCAGGCAAGGGCGGACACACGGGTCCG
>JBBRVL010000482.1:0-2637 GCA_038246925.1 Chloroflexia bacterium | reverse complement strand
GATAGGGCAATCTACAGGCCTGCGGTTCGGTACGGGCGTCACCCCACCGGGCTGGCGCTACCACCCCGCCATCATAGCTCATGCCGCGACAACGCTCGAAGCGATGTACCCAGGTCGCTTCTACCTGGGGCTTGGCGCGGGTGAGGCGGTCAACGAGCATATTGTGGGGCAGTACTGGCCGGAAGCGGTCACTCGGCTGGAGATGCTGGGCGAGGCGATAGAGGTGATACGCAAGCTCTTTACAGGCAAGGTAGTCAAGCACAAAGGCACTTACTTCAACCTGGAGAGCGCCCGCCTGTACACAATGCCGGAAAGCCCACCTCCCATCTATGTCGCCACCTCAGGCCCAATCAACGCCGAGCGCACCGGGCGCACCTGTGACGGCCTTATCACAGTGGGAGCAGCCGACGAGAAGATAAAGATGCTGCTCGACCGCTTTGATAAGGGCGCGAAAGATGCCGGGAAAGACCCCGCCGCGATGCCCCGCATTATCCAGCTCCATCTATCCTGGGCCGAGTCCGACCAGGAGAGCATCGACCAGGCCGTGAAAGAGTGGCCCAACGGCGGCATGAACTTCCCCAAGCAGGACATACGCAACCCCGAAGACTTCGAGGCAATGGCAAAACTCGTGCGCCCGGAGAACTTCAAGGGCCGCGTCCATATGTCGTCCAATCTTGATTCGCACCGGGAGCATATCCAACACTTCATAGATCTCGGCTTTACAGAGGTATATGTCCACAACGTGGGTCGTAACCAGAAGGAATTTATTAAGGCATTTGGTAAGGAAGTAATCCCCAACCTGAGATAAAGCAGGCAACAGCTTTGGCCGACATAAAGCTAAATAAGGTCAACTTCAGCGAGTGGGCCATCACCTACCTCGTGGAGCGGCGCGTCGCCCGGCTTGCCACTGCTGACAAAGAGGGTAAGCCCTACATTGTGCCGGTTTGCTACGTGTTCGATGGCAACTCCTTTTATATCGCGCTCGACGACAAGCCGAAGAGCGTTTCGCCCACCCGCCTCAAGCGTGTGCGCAACATACTCGAAAACCCCAACGTGGCGCTGTTGGTCGATACCTACAGCGAAGACTGGACGCGCCTCGGCTACGTGATGGTCAACGGAAAGGGTAAGCTCTGCAATCCAGGCGAGCCTAACCACGCTCATGCTGTAGAGTTGCTTCGCCGGAAATACCCTCAGTATTACGGGATGAGTATCGAGGTCCGTCCACTTATCAGCATTTCACCTACGAGTGTGCATGAATGGCAGGCAAGTGGAAGTGAGGTAACCCCAAGGCCGGGAAGCGATTTCGCCGCTCTTGTAAAGGGACGGCACGTGGTCAGGCAGTTCAAGCCGGAACCTGTGCCCAGAGAGATTGTGGAGCAGACGCTAGAAGCCGCAGGGTGGGCGCCCTCTCCACATGGTGCGCAACCCTGGCGCTTTGTGGTGATTACCAGGCCGGAGCTGAAGGAGAAACTGGCTGAGGCGATGGCTGACGAATGGCAGCGCAACCTAGAAATGGACGGCGATGACTCCGAAGTGGTCGAGAAGCGGCTGCGTATCTCCCACCAGCGCATCGTCAACAGCCCTGTAATTGTTATCCCCTGCCTCTACCTGGAAGACCTGCACGTTTATCCCGACCCTGTGCGAGCCGAAGCCGAAGTGACTATGGCCGTGCAAAGCCTGGGGGCTGCCGTGCAGAACATCCTACTGAGCGCCTACAGCCTGGGCCTCGATACGGGCTGGATGTGCGCGCCCCTCTTCGCGCCTCATGTAGTACGCGCTGCCCTCGATCTGCCAGACAACCTTACTCCGCACGCCCTCATCAACATGGGCTATGGGGCCAAAGACCCGCCGCGCCGTCCGCACAGGCCAATATATCAGTTGATAGTGCTATATGAATAGGAAGAGAGTTACCTGATACTGAGGCTGAAGCCAGGGGAACATGGCTGGCTAAATAGGCCAGTTTTGGCCGAATACAGGGAACTATTATCCATCAGAGGCGTTTTCATAGTACGAAACCGATAAGCAATTAGAGTCTTATAGTTTTTACATAATATAAGTGGGGACGCTATGAAACGGCTACTTACTATTCTGAGTCTTGGCTTTCTCATATTGATTGCTCAGGTTGCTTGCGACGGCCCGGCCACTCCAAACACTGGAGGTATCGTGGCTACACCAACAATCCCACCTGAGACGTTGAGAACACCTATACCTTTGCCGCCAACCCTCGTGATAACCCCCGGCGCCGGTCCCATTAGTACAGTCACCCCTGATCCTTCAGGGGCAACAGCCAACCCCGGTATATTCTGGTACCCGAGGAGCGCGAAAGTCATACAAGGCCAATCTTATATCTTCAGCTTATTCACTCATTGCGGCCTCGACCAGTATGTTGATTTTGACGGCAGTTTCTAGGATGCGGCAGAGCCTACATATCGTGAATGGGGTAATGCGCCTCCCGGCATAGGTAATCCTGGGCAAATAGGAACGATGACCCTCCTGGATGCAGACCACGCACGATTTGAGTTTGATGGTGGATCATTCGATTTCATCAGACATATCGGCTCTAAAGCTATTCGTGTCTGCTATTAGAGGTAGAATCCGATGTCTTTATGTGCTGCCCTTGGCCCTGGCTTCAGCCTG
>JBBRVL010000481.1:0-2663 GCA_038246925.1 Chloroflexia bacterium | reverse complement strand
TGGTCTTCTGTTGTCCTAAAGCGCAACTTCCCAAAGTTGGCGTAGGAGACTGCCCGGCGCAACTGATGATAATTCTCACCCCGGTTCAGCGCCCTCTGTACGTTTTTGCGCATGAGCGGCGAGTCCACAAAGTCGAGCAGATACAGACTGCTGATGATATTGTCGTATTCCCATAGAGCCTGGCGAGTTTTGTTGTTCCGAGCGTACGCGTTAAGTTTGCCCACGATGATACTGTGCGTCGTCGTTTTCAGCGCCAATGAGACGAAGATCCTCCTGAGGTTGTCCCATTCTGCCACAATCAACTCTGTATTCAGTTTGCGAATCGGTTTGAGAATGACCTCGCCATACTGGCTAGGATGCGCAAAGCCATACAATGCGGTGCGCACCTTTTCCTCGATCCCAGCATAGCGTGGCGCAAACTGGTAGCCGAAAATGGAGAGCAGCGCAAAATTCACCTGGTTGGTCCCGTGGGTATCTGTGGAATGCACTTCCGGCTGAATGTCCGTTATATTGTTGAAGAGCAGGTCGAAGACAAAACGGCTTTCATGGTCGTGGGCACTGATCATATCGGCATTCACCGGTACATGGTTGGCAACCAGCGTGTAGGCAACCACACCCTTTTTGAGGCCGAAATACTTTGGCGAATGACGAGCATTGAACGTGGGCACGGCTGTCTCAAACTTCTGCCCATCGCTACTCGAATGGACTACGCCGCCCAGATCGTACTGCCGAAAGATGGCAAGGGCCGCGATGGCGTTTGCAACACTATCGTTGGCAGCTTTCAAAGTTTCGAGGCGCAGAAAGTTCTCCGAGGTGCGTGCGAGCGCGTCGAAGCCGATGTCGGAGATTTCGCCCATACGCCCCAGGCCCATGTTGGTCCTCCATGTTACAAGGCAAGCACTGATTATGCGGGTGACGCGATCATCAACCGCCTGTTTGCTGTAACGTCCCAGAACATGGCTGTTTTAGCCCAACCCCCACAAATGTAAATCAGCCCAAGGGTTCGTCAAACTCTTCCTGCAGCACCTTGCCCCAGTACTCAGGATCGCTGTAGCGAGCCGCCAAGGCGTCAAGATCAACTGTGGTCACTCTTGGACTGAATTCGATGGCACCGAACAGATTGACGTGCTGCCAAGCAACCGGTGAAATGCCTCGGAGAAGGTCGATCGCCTGCTGGTCGCTGGCAGCGCATTTTTGCTTGTAGATCTTGGACAACAACGCCGTGTTGTAGTAATGGAAGGGGAGAATGCGGGCGGGTACGTGATGTTTGACCTCCTGGCCTGGGGCAACACTGACACAGACGGTCACGGTCACGGGCATGGTCACGGTAATGGCACTGGCAATATCGGGGCTGGTGAGGGCAGCTGCGGAGGCGGGGCGTCTATACGAGAGTGGTCCTACAGCCGCCGCATCGAGAAGCTCCGCGCGGTGTTGGTCAGCGCAGGTCTCATCGAGCAGGCAGGAGCTACGGCGGCTCAGACCGTCTCGGAGGTACAGGGACTGGCGCTACTGATACCCGCGACTGAGCCACAGAAGAAGCAGGCCGTCATGTCCGGCGTGATGCAGGCGGGTGGGGAGGGCATCATTGTCCGCACCCTCGATGCGCCCTCGCTACAGGGAGATACCCGCCATGAGCGCAAGCTGAAGTTCGTGGCAGACGTAGATGCTATCGTCATAGGCATCAAGCCCGGTGTGGATGCAAGCCCAGGGTCTGGTTCATTACGGCTCGGCCTGGTACGCCCCGAAGATGGCGCTATCATCGAGGTGGGGTGTGTGCGGAGTGGGCTGCGCGATGCCGACATTGCTCACATAGGCACTCTCCTTCTGGAGCAGGGAAGGGACAAGGCACATGTGCTATCTACGCCACCCACGCCACCCTCGCTGCCTATATTGCCCCTACCACCTGTGATGACGGTATCCTTCCTGAAGGCTCGCACTGTGGGTATCACCCTGGTGGAGCCTACCACCGCTATTACACGTCTCCGCACCGACAAGCACGCCATTGAATGCACGACGGATCAGCTTGTAGAGGTACTTGGAGAGGACAGGGTCGCGATGATTAGCAACGCTCGCCCCATTTTGTCGTCCTCCGTGCCTCCCTTACTTTCGCCCCTTCCCAGGCACTCAGCCGCTTCTGCCAGGAGGCTAACTGAAGATGAAGATTCAGCAGCGTCACAGGCAGCCGCATAGCTCGTCAAGCACATACCGACCCTGGACGCCGCGCACAACGCCTGCGATCCCACCGGCCCACCGGCCCACCACACAGCCACACAGCTAGAAGGGTTATAGAAGTCATCTAGTCGAGTGCTTGTGTGATGGGCCGGTGGGCCGGTGGGGTCGCGCCTATGCACCGTCTCCTCTGTTCTCTACTGCCTGATCACTTTGCCAGTTACTTCTTCTATGACCATCACGAATGAGACCAGGGCGCAGCCTGAGCACTTTGAGACCCATTCCAGCCCTCTGATATATCCCCAGAGGCGAGAGAAAGCAAGGTCAGTAGCAGGAGCCTCAATAGTTCCACAGCAAACAGGTAGTACTTAAGTACCATAGACAGGATGGTATTACATCCCATATAATGCCGCTACAAATTGAATACGCTTTTCCGGCCCGTGTTGCTATAACCTGAGTTGTTCCTGCTTTTACTGCACTTACCGCATTTTCCG
>JBBRVL010000480.1:0-2688 GCA_038246925.1 Chloroflexia bacterium | reverse complement strand
TCTTCCAGCCATAGATCACGGTCACGCAGCTTGATGAGCAGTTTTCCTTTTACTACCAGGAACAACTCGTCCTCCTCCTCGTGGTGGTGCCATGTGAACTCTCCTTTCAGCTTCACCAGCTTGACGTGAGAATCGTTGAGTTCGCCCACTATCTTAGGGCTCCAGTAGTCTTGAAAGAGACTGAGTTTGTCGGCGAGATTTACCTTCTCTATCAAGCGGTCCCCCTTCTCAAGGTAAGATTACACCCAATTCCCTGGTTACACTGAGCAGCGCGTCTGCGACAGCCACAGGGTCAACGAGCATGTGGAAGTGCATACCTTCTATCTTAGCACAGGGCCAAGTCTGTTGCTCGGCATGGTGAAGAGAATCGGCGTATACATACTCGCCGGGTTCGCCGGGAGATATGAAAGCTATGAAGGCGCAAGGCGCATCGGGCCAACCCGCAAACACGGGGATTGGCTCCTCGTATACCGCCAGGGGTAGAGGTTGCAGGTCTGCGACAAAGCGTGACCTGGTTTGGTCGTCAGGGATGACTTCGATAAGATCGGCATCTGCCCAGGTAGGTAGCAGACCGTCAATGGCCGAATGACGAAATTGCTCGGCTGCTTCGTGGTCGAACCGGTCGAGGCGGCTCTTTCCAGCCTGTGGTATTCCCGCATCGACGAAGATGTAAGAGGCGACAGACCTATTTGATGCTTGCCGTACCGCTGGAAGAAGCATTCCCGCCCCACTATGGGCTACGAGTATGAGAGCTTCGTCCGACGGTAGGTTCTGGATCATCTCAACGACAGCTTTGGCATGCTGCTTCCAATAGGGGGTATCCCTGATTAGACCGCTAGTGAGTGCTGGTACTAGGGCCTTTATTTGCCTACGCTTTAGCTCTTCGGCCACTAAAGCCCAAGTGAAAGGCCCAACGAGGGGACTGTGTACGAGGATGAATGTCGCCGTCAGAGGTCTCATCAGTTTTGAGATAGCTAAAGGCGTTGCCATTCCTCGGAGGTGATTATGCGGCCCAAAATCTCTTCGACTTCGCGAATCATCATGCCGAGGTGAGGTATCGAATACTCGTTGGTTGAGGGAATTGCCAGACGATTCCCCTCGTAGACCATAAACTGATGTCGCGTCCCAGAAAACGGCCCGTCAAACCCAAGCTGTCTTAGGCGTCGAGAGTTCGCTACACTCATAATCGCGGCGCTTACAGGGTGTCCACCGGCTCACGCGTCGGCTCCTTGTTGAGATCAATCCCGCCTAGAACGGGCAGCGTGTGGCCTAGCTTAAGCCCAACCAAGGTCCACTCCTCGAGCGTGGAGCGTAACTCGTGCTCGCATTCCCGCAAGGATGTCCCGAAAGCCACGACACCTTTGCACGAGGGTATGCGTCCGGCGAATGTTCCGTCGCCCAGTTTGTCGTATGTGGCTTCGGACATGCCGTGATCTATATACTCACTCAAGATATACTGCACGGTCATAGCTTCTCCTCTGATGAATACGAACTTCTTTATCTTGTGACCAGCTTGAGGATGCCGCGCAAGAAGAGCAGGGCCACCAGCACACCGGCACCGAACAGCGCATAGCCGCGCCATGTCGGGGGAGGCTGAACGACCACACCACTGGGGGGCACGTAGCTACGCATGCGCCACCAGAGGCGGATCATCTCCCAGAAGGCCCGTAGAACCACTTTGATACTCGCACCCGACTGTTCGCCTTCGAGACGAGGGTAATGGTTCACGCCGACCTGAGTGAGACTACAGCCTTGCACATTTGCTTTGGCGAGTATCTCGGTATTGATGAGCGCGCCCGGCGACTCGAGATTGATGCCGCGCAGCACCTCGCCCCGCATTATCTTGAAGGCGCAGTCTATGTCGCGCACCTTTATATTAAACAGTAGCTTGACGGCGGTGCCGAACAGCTTTGCATTCAGGAGGCGGTGGGCAGGGTCGTTGCGCTTTATGCGGTACCCGGCCACAATGTCATAATCAGGTACGTGCGGGGTTAGGAGGTGTATGTCGTTGATATCGAACTGCCTGTCCGAGTCCATAAACATGATGAAATCGCCGGTAGCTGCGTTGAATCCGCTCGTTATCGCCGCCCCATATCCGCGATTTACGGGATGATTTACCACACGCACATGCGGGTTCTCTTCGGCAAGCGCCTGCGCGATCTCGAGGGTGCGGTCTTTGGAGCCATCGTTCACGACCACTATCTCGTAATCGGTGAAAGCTGTAGGCAGAACCTGGGCCGCTTCTTCGACAACTGTGCGGATGTTAGGCTCTTCATTGTGGGCAGGCAGCACCAGCGAAATCTTACCTTCGACTTTGTTCTCTTCGTTGGTTGCCTCTTCTTTTGTTTCTGTGCGTTCGAGAGTCTGGGCCAAAAGTGCCTCCTGCTTTGTAGTGAGTATCGGTATAAAGTAAATTATCCTGTATCTTTTACGGACATTGTTACATGCATATTACATACCATGCTAAGTCTATTCATGCTAAGTTTATAAGAACCATACGAGGGGCGTCAAGGCATATCACTCCCACATGGCGGCATCGAGCGCGCCACGCACCCAATTGATGGAAGTAACTCTTGACCCTGACACAGAGATTGCTATAAGGTCTACGCGCCAATGGGTTTCCTCGGGGTCGAGGTTATGCGCCTCCATGTAGGCGTAAGCTGCACTGATCATGCTTGTGGCTTTGCG
>JBBRVL010000479.1:0-2695 GCA_038246925.1 Chloroflexia bacterium | reverse complement strand
GTTGGCTCGCATCTCACCATCTATTGCCAGTCCTGGCTCCCGTTCCCGCACGATCTCCACCGCCTGGCGCACCACTTCCGTACGCGGATGCCTGACGCTGCCGAAATCGGAGAAACTGAGCATTGCGACCCGAGGTTCGATATCGAAGTCGCGTGCAAGCCTGGCGGTCATGATCGCCACCTCCGCCAGCTTCTCGGCATCAAGGTCAATGTTCACCGTCGTATCGGCGAAGAAGAGCACACGGTTGCGGGTCGTAACCATATATACCCCGGCAGCGACCAGGCAATCGGGGGCTGTCTTGATTATCTGAAGGGGAGGGCGCAGCATCTCAGAATAGTGCAGGCACAAACCGGAGATCATGCCATCAACTTCACCCATCTCCAGCATCACCGACGCATAATAGTTGCTGTTAGACACAAGCTCCCAGGCTTCGGTCTTCGTTACGCCCTTGCGCTTACGTAAGTCGTAAAGCCTCTGCGCGTAATCTAACCGTCTTTCTGAAGTGCGAGGATTGACGTACTCAACGTCAGTGAGGTGGATTTGCAGATCTGCCGCTCTGCTCTTGATTTCCTGCTCGTCCCCAAGTAACACGGGTATAGCAATCCCTTCCTCAACGAGCTGGTGCGCTGCGCGGATTGTCTTCTCGTGCTCTCCATCGGCAAAGACGATGCGTTTGGGATTGGCCTTGGCTTTGTTGAAGACGATGCGCATCATTTCGCGAGATTTCCCCAGCCGGGCTTCCAGCGACATAATGTACTGGTTGAGGTCAATCTGCACCCTGGCAACGCCTGTTTCCATAGCGGCCCTGGCTACGGCAGGCGCTACGCACATGAGTATCCTGGGGTCGAGCGGCTTCGGGATCAGATAGTCGGGGCCGAATTTCAGACTCCCCAGGCCATAAGCCTTCGCAACGGCGTCTGGAACGTCCTGCCTGGCGAGGGCCGCCAGCGCATGCGCAGCTGCGATCTTCATCGCTTCGTTGATCTGGATGGCGCGCACGTCGAGAGCACCCCTGAAAATGAATGGGAAGCCCAGCACGTTGTTTACCTGGTTAGGGTAATCTGATCTGCCGGTGGCTACAAGCGCATCTGGCCGCACGGCTTTAGCGTCATCATAGCTGATCTCCGGGTCAGGGTTTGCCATCGGAAAGATAATGGGTTTCGACGCCATTCCCTTGACCATCTCCTGGGTGACAATGCCGCCAACTGAAAAACCGGCAAAGACGTCGGCCCCGACCAGGGCCTCGGCGATAGTTCTTGCAGGAGTGTCGGAAGCGAAATCCGCCTTGTAGGGGTTCATGTCAACTTCGCGCCCCCGGTAAATCACGCCGTGGCGGTCGCACAGCACGATGTTCTCTTTCCTGGCCCCCAGGTCAACGTAAAAGCGCGCGCTGGCGATTGCCGCCGCACCGGCACCGCTGATTACGATTTTTGCTTCGGAGAGTTTCTTGCCTGCCAGTTCCAGGGCGTTGAGGAGGGCGGCTCCGGAGATAACCGCCGTGCCGTGCTGGTCGTCGTGGAAGACGGGTATCTGCATTTCACGCTTCAACTTTTCTTCAATATAGAAACATTCCGGGGCTTTGATATCTTCAAGGTTGATACCGCCAAAGGTAGGCCCAAGGAGCTTGACAGTCTGCACGATTAGGTCAGGGTCCTCTGTGTCAAGTTCAAGGTCTATGGCATCAATGTCGGCGAAGCGCTTGAAGAGAACGGCTTTGCCTTCCATGACGGGCTTGCCCGCGAGCGCGCCGATGTTGCCCAGGCCGAGGACTGCTGTGCCGTTGGTGATAATGGCGACGAAATTTCCCTTGCCCGTATATTTGTAGGCTTCGTCGGGATTATCCGCTATGGCGAGGCACGGCTCGGCCACGCCGGGCGTGTAGGCTAACGAAAGGTCGCGCTGGCTCAGGCAGGGTTTGGTTGGAGTTATCTCCAACTTGCCCGCTGGCCGCCTGGCGTGGTAGTCCAACGCCTCTTGATTACGAACCATCTCTGCACCTCCGATTTCTGATTGCGACCTCACGTCATCGTGAAAGGCGCAATGTGACCATTTAGCTAAAATAGGAGCCAGGTATCGGGTATGGGATCACATTGGTCGGAATACGAATACGATCCCATATCCGATACTGGCATACTCACCTAACACTATAGGGTAAGGAGGTGTCATTAAGAGTGTATAGAGGTTAAAGTCCGGTGACAAAAGTGATGAACTTCGCTCTGGCAGGGCGCAGGTCAGGGACATATGCTCAACCGGTTTGTAACTGATACTGAACTGGTTTGTAACTCGCTTCGTGTACTCTACCTATAGATATAAGCAATATCGGGGATAAGAAGAAACCCCGGCAAAATCTAAGACATACATCAGATAGGAGGCCCACAATGCCTGAAAAGATTGCTGACAAGGTTGAAGCGAATGGTGCTACGCAACCTATGCCCGAGAAGGTCACCGAGACTACTCGCCAGTATATGAAAGAGGCCGAGAAGGTCGGTCAGGACACCTTCCGCAGATACAATGATCTGCTGACCACTACCACCACCTACTACTTTGACACGCTCGACAAAACTATGCGCGATACCATGGAGATCACGACACGCGCCGAGCATGCCATAGAGGAGATGATGACCATCTATCGCCGGACCTACATGGATGGCATCACATCCTGGCAAACCTACTGGCAGGAGGTCAACAAGACCTT
>JBBRVL010000478.1:0-2703 GCA_038246925.1 Chloroflexia bacterium | reverse complement strand
CCGTACGTCCGGTTGTCATTTTTTCCTTCTTGGGTAACCGTAGGGGCTGGCCCCCGTGCCTGCCCTGGTTGGAGTGGGACTCTGCGCCCTCCGAGGGCAGGCACGGGGGCCTGCCCCTACGGCCTAAATCTGAACGCATAACATAATGGCTACCTTCTCGCACCATTCTGGACAAACTGTGCACAAGCCACTTGACAGGGGTGTATCGCCTGTCTTATATTAGGCATAACAGAAGATTCATCGGCGTCAGTGCATCGAACTTTCCCTCGATGTAGCCGCGCTTCGGAAACGTGTAACCCTGGTATCATTAGCCGGGGTAGGCATGACTAAGTAGCGCCGGGAGCTCCCGTTACAGAGCTAGAGTGCCAGCAGCGGAGCATGGCACTTGAAGAGGTCGTGGCGGTAACGTCATGGCAAACTGGGGTGGCACCACGAGCGAAGGCTCGTCCTCTTTGACTGAGGACGGGCTATTTTTATTTTGGATTTTAGATTTTAGATTTTGGATTAGTGTTCTGTAAATCCTGGCTATGAATTCAGCAATCTAAAATCCAAAATCCAAAATCCAAAATCAGATGGGGGGTGTCGCCATGAGAATACTGGTTACCGAGCCGGTACACGAAGAGGGCCTTGCCCTGCTGGGGCGTGAGTTCGATCTCGACGTGAAATACGGCATGACAGCGGATCGCCTGCTAGCGGAAATCGGGCCGTACGAGGCGCTGATTACGCGGTCCGGCACATCTGTACCTGCGTCCCTGCTGGCAGCGGGAGCGGGCCGTTTGAAAGTAGTGGGACGGGCTGGCATAGGCGTTGACAACATCGACATCAACGCGGCAACCAGGCACGGGGTTGCCGTCGTCAATGCGCCGACGGGCAACGTCAGGGCAGCCGCCGAGCATACTATTGCGCTGCTCTTCGCGCTCTGCAAGAACATACCGCAGGCGCACAATCTGCTGCGTGACGGCGTCTGGGGCAAGAGCTACTTCATGGGGTGTGAAGTGGCGGGAAAGACCCTCGGCATCATAGGCCACGGTAAGGTGGGACATCAAGTCTCCAGGCGTGCCCTCGCGCTCGATATGGAAGTAGTGGCGTATGATCCTTTCGCCGCACCTGATCCGAACGTACCTCATGTGTCCCTCGACGATTTACTGCGTTATTCCGACTTCGTAACACTGCACGTACCTCTCACTCCCCTGACCACCGGGATGATAGGCGAGCGCGAACTGAGCCTGATGAAGCCGGGCGCTTTCCTGATAAACTGCGCACGGGGCAAAGTGGTAGACGAGTGCGCGTTGTACAAGGCATGTCAGGCAGGCAGCATCGGTGGTGCCGCGCTCGACGTGTTCGCCAGCGAGCCGGTGTATGGCGGGCCGCTGCTGGGGCTTGAGAATGTGATCGTCACTCCGCACCTGGGCGGAACGACGCACGAGGCGATGCGTGCGTCGGCTCTCGAGGTGGCCGCGCAGGTGAGGGCTGTGCTGCTTGGGGAGTATCCAACCCATATCGTAAACCCGGAGGTCCTGGAGACACGCGTCTCTATAATGGAGTGCCTGTTGAACAGGTGGCAGCCGTTCGGCAGGGTAGTGCTCGACTGCGACAGCACCCTCTCCCAGATAGAGGGGATCAACGAGCTTGGCGCGATGAACGGCCTGCGGCACGAGGTCGCCGAGATGACCATGCAGGCAATGGGCGGCCACGTCCCTTTTGAAGAGGTGTTCGCCAGGCGGTTGGAGCTTATCAGGCCGTCAAAGAAGCAGCTTGCATCCCTGGGCCGCCTTTATGTCACCTCACTTGTGGAAGATGCTACCCAGGTTGCGGGCGCGCTCCTGGCGCTTGGTATCGACGTGCGGCTGGTATCCGGCGGCTATCGTGATGCGTTGCTGCCTCTGGCCGTGGCCCTCAGCGTGCCAACGGATAATGTTCATGCTAACGACCTGCGCTTTGACCTGCAAGGTGATTACCTCGGGTTCGATGGCGATAATCCTCTGACTAAATCAGGCGGCAAACGTGAGGTAGTTGCCGAACTAGGCCCGGCGGGAGAGACACTTTTCGTGGGGGATGGCGCGTCGGACGTGGAAGCGCTAGGTGACGTAGAATTGTTCGTCGGCTACGGCGGTGTTGAAAAGCGAGGTGCCGTGCTGGAGCATGCGCCGGTCTACCTGCACAGTGAAAGCCTTGCTCCCCTTCTGGTGATGGCGGCGGGCATGGAGGGGTGTTGCAAGTTGCTGAAGGACGAGCGTTACCGGGGCGTGGTAATAAAAGGGCTGTCCATGCTCACCAACGAAGGCACCGACTACCGGCCCGAATACGAGCCGTTTTTCAGGAAAGTTCGCAAGTTCTGCCTGGAGGGCACATGCAGCTAAGAATACCAGGGCCAACGCCCCATCCCGACGAGGTATTGGACGCCATGCACAGGCCGATGATCAGCCACCGAGAGGGCGAGTTTCGGGCGATGCTGGGTGATATAACCGAGCATTTGAAGCATTGCTTCCAGACTGAAGGGGATGTACTGGTCTTCCCGGCGGTCGGAACAGGCGGGATGGAAGCAGCAATTGTGAATCTCTTTTCGCCCGGCGACAGGGTAATATGCGCGTCTGCGGGCGCGTTCGGTGATCGTTTCGGCGAGATAGCTTCTCGCTTTGGTCTCGATGTTGTCTATGTGACCTCCCGGTGGGGCGAGGCTATAGACCTGGCGGCTCTTGAAGT
>JBBRVL010000477.1:0-2705 GCA_038246925.1 Chloroflexia bacterium | reverse complement strand
TATTGCATCTTATCTTTTCGCCATCCCCTTCCTGCTTGCAATTGCTAATTATGCGCGTGCGTGCTATAATTAGTACCTATCGTGGCACAGGCGGCTGAATCGCTTTCTCGTGGGCAGGCAGCGAGAAGGGCCACGCGGGAAAGAATATCAAGGGGCATGGAGCGTGCGACAGCGGCCAAGGGCCATACCAAGCGTCGCCAACTGTTGGGACACCAACACAGCAGCCCCTATCTATGAAACTTACTGCTGATAGCAACGATCAAGGCGCGAATCTTCGTGGCAAACCGGCCACCCTGGTTACGCTACAAGTAACCTTCCTCCCCACTTTACTCACCAGAGGGAATCAGGCACACATCGAACAGGATGCGTGCCGTTTCGCGCTGCCCGCTCGCATCGAGGCGCGGCATCTATCTTGCCATGTTACATAGGCAACCCTGTTGCGTATATTGTTTGTATATGTAGTTGAGAGGGGTAGAACGGAAAGCAAACGGACCGCCCCGCTCGTGAGAAGAAAAGAGAGTAGATAAGAGATTGGCACGTAATATTTTTAACCGTAATCAAGAGGAGACGCCGGTCAAGCGTATCCTTGTTCCCGTAAAAGGCTCGGTGGCAGACGAAGAGGCGATGAAGCTGGCGTCTACATACGCGCTGGCGAAGATGGGCAAAGGCCGCAACGTACTGATCCAGGTTGTGTATGTTGTGGAGGTGCCGCATGCCCTCGCACTCAATACCGAGATGGATGAAGCAGTAACGAAGGGCGAGAAGGCGCTCGATAGCGCCGAGGCAGCCGTGCGTGATTTGGGCTTGCAGGTCGATGTGTCGATCATCAACGCTCGGAACGCGGGGGCCGCCATTGTCGATGTCGCCAGGGAGAGCGCGTCGGAGCTTATAGTAATGGCGACCGACTACATGAAGAAGTTGGGCGAGGTAGACCTGGGCCGCACGATACCATACGTGCTCAAGAATGCCCCGTGCCGGGTTTGGGTCTGCCGCGCGCCGATGAGTAATGACTAGTGGTGAGTGGTAAGTGGTGAGCAGGGTACACGAGGAACGAGATTCTTCGCTGCGCTCAGAATGACAATGTATGGTGGGTTCGCTTCCCTCACGTTTCACTCATCGCTCATCGCTCATCGCTCAGTACTTAGAGAAGAAAGGTAAGCATGAAAATCGTCATCCTGGGGTGCGGGCGGGTGGGTGCCCGGCTGGCACAACTTATGGAAGAGGACGGGCACAAGGTTAGCATAATAGACGCGGACCCTACCTCTTTCAGCCGCCTGTACGAAGGGTTCAATGGGCAGACCACGCTCGGCACGGGCATTGATGTCGATGTGCTGAAAGCGGCGGGTATAGGGGATGCCGACGCTTTCGCTGCCGTCACCAACTTCGACAACACTAATATAATGGCCTGTGAAGTGGCCAAAGAGATCTTCGGCATTAATAAAGTGCTGGCGCGCATCTACGATCCTGGCCGCGAAAGCCTCTACCACCAGCTTGGGTTGGAGACGGTCTGTCCTACCACTCTTATTTCGACTACCGCGAGGGAGATTCTGAACGCGCCGGAGGGTGTGGAGGTATTGCCTTTTTACCCTCACAATGCGCCAGTCCAGGAGACCGGGCCACTTTCTGCTCCCTCGCGCATACCGGAGTTGCAGGACGTGCCACTAGCCACAGGCTATGCCGCTCCCGCCGGTTCCGGTACATCTGGTACAGCCCAGGCTTCACAGGAAGTTTCCGCCGCACCCGAACAAGAGCAGCAGAATGGCAAAAGCAAGCGCGGCTTTTTCCGCCATTAGGCGGAATTACGAATTACGGGTTATGACGGAACCGCCAAGACGCCAAGAGCGCCAAGAAACCGCCAAGATTTTTATGGATTACGAGTTAGATGGATTACGAGTTAGGGGGAAGCCAATCAATTCGTAATTCGTAATTCGTAATTGAGACAAGGAGTTCCGAGCGATGTACATGATAATAGTGGGCGGGGGGAAGGTTGGCTACTACCTTACAAAGACGTTGGTGAACGAAGGGTATGAGGTACTTCTCATCGAGAAGAGCGCACGCAAGGTCGCCACTTACCATGAGCGTTTCGGTGCGGTGGTGCTGCAAGGCGATGGAGCGGAGTCGTCCACGCTGCGTGAAGCGGGAGCGGGCAGGGCAGACGTGGTGGTCGCTGTCACGGGTGACGATGAAGACAACCTGGTGATCTGTCAGACGGCCAAGAAAATGTTCAACGTGAAGCGCACCATTGCCCGAGTCAATAACCCCAAGAACGAAGAGATATTTAAGAAACTGGGCATAGATGTTACGGTTTCCTCCACCAACCTTATCCTAAGTATCATTGAGCAGGAGATTCCAGAGCGCGGCATGGTGCATCTTATGACACTCAAGCATGCCCAACTGGCCCTGGTCGAAGCGACAGTAGAATCTGGGGCATCGGTTGCAGGTAGGTCTCTCAGCGACGTGGAGTTCCCGCCTAATGTAGTGGTCTCGGCGGTGCTGCGCAACGGCAGCCTTATCATCCCACGGGGCGATACAATGCTTCAGCCGAAGGACGAAGTAATAGCCCTCTCCAGCAAAGAGAGTGAAGAGCCGCTGCGCCGGATGCTGGTCGGGGGGTAAGTACTCTTATCAGCCGTCAGCCGTCAGCTATCGGCTCACGTTAGGCAGTGCGCGGCGGGGTTTGCTGACCAAGCTGCGTAACGTGAGTT
>JBBRVL010000476.1:0-2745 GCA_038246925.1 Chloroflexia bacterium | reverse complement strand
TCTGCGGATCGTACGAACGGTTGCTCGGACTGCTGCTTATACACAGAGCGCAATCACTTACCGGAGTGGGAACCTGCTGATTACAGGCCAAATGTTCGTGCCGCCCGGCGACGGCCCGTTTCCTGTGATGGTAATGAACCACGGCTTTATACCAATAGAGGATTACACAAGCGGCATGGACTCGCGCCGGGAGTCGCCATTCGTCGCATCCAACGGCTACGTGGCCATTCACCCGGACTTCCGCAACTACGCAGGCTCAGACGAGGATGAGAACGCAGCCGAAAACCTCACCGCTTACGGCTGGGCAGACGACTCGCTTAATCTGGTCGATGCAGTCAAGCGCTCGAACCTGGCGTACCTGGACAAGAACCGGATCGGCTTCTGGGGACATTCTAACGGGGGGCAGCTGAGCATGATGGCCCTCGTCGCGCAGAGGCAGCCCGACATCAAGGCATTTGTGCTCTTCGCGCCCACCTCGCCCGATTTTGCGAATAACTTCAACCGTTGGACTCGCCCGCGTACCGACCAGGCCCTTCGCATCCGAGAGAGGCACGGCTGGCCTGAGGATAATCCCGAATTCTATCGTAATATCTCTGTTGGCCCGCACTTCAAGGAGGCGGTCACGAAGGGTCCGGTGCTGCTGTTCCACGGCACGGGTGATACGAATACTCCCTTCTCATGGTCTGAGCGCAGCGTGGCTCTCATGAAGGACGCCGGTATCGACGTTACTTTCGTGCCCCTCAAGGGCGAGAACCATCTCTTTAGCGACGCTGCCTGGCGGGGCGGGGTTGCCTCGCAATTCCTGGCGTTCATTAACAAGCACGTAAAGGGCGCGAAGTAGAACTTATCTCAAAAATAGTATCAGGTACGAGGAGTAAGATAACAGTGAGTATTGTCATTCTGAACGAAGTGAAGAATCAGTCTCCTCAGCACTAACTCCCCCGTAGTGATTCTTCACTTCGTTCAGAATGACAAGGGTGAGTGGGTTCGCTTCGTGCGGTAGGCATTTATGTGATGACTTCTAAATAACAGCGCGGTGTAGACAGGAAACCCAGGCACACAAAGAGGGTAGGCTTGTCACCTACCCTCTCTTTTTATGCTATTGCAGAGGCGCTGTTAGGCCCTGGTCTTGCTCATGGTTCGCAGGCAGCGAGTGCAAATATGAACGCGCCGGTACTCGCCGTCGACCATCATGCGCTTCGATTGTATGTTTGGTACCCAACGGCGCGGGGTTTTGTTGGCCGCATGGCTAACGTTAAAGCCATAACTGGGCTTCTTTCCGCACACATCACATATTACCGCCATGCCATTATCTCCCCTCGCGCCCTTTACTAATCAGGGCTTTTCTAGTATATTACTATTCGGCCATCCGTATAAATCGGCCTTATTGCCGCACAGCTATTTATCTTACCATATCACCCTGCGTTTGACAAGGCTTACGATGACTACCCCCAGGCACCGCAAAGACGCCCACAGCTTCAACCTTGATGGAACAACGGCTTCCGATGGAACTGAGCCTGGCCCAGCAGAGGAGCAGGGCGGGAACGCCTCATCGATCAGCGAGGAGACCTCGCACGGCAAGATCGAGGTTTCACCCAAGACTATCTCTCACATCGCCAGCCGGGCCACTCAGCAATCCTATGGTGTCGTAGGGCTGACTTCTCGCCATGCCAGGCCCGGTTGGGCCGAGCTGCTGCGCCGCGAGGAAGAATATAAGGGTGTTGTCGTAAAGTTCTCAGGTGGCAGGGTGATCATCGACCTCTACGTGGTGATCGAATACGGCACCCGAATATCTGAAGTTGCCCGCAATATCATGAGCAGCGTCAAGTTCGCTGTGGAGTCGGCTCTCGGCGTGCCTGTTGTCCAGGTGAATGTCAACGTCCAGAATATACGTATCAGCGAGTAAAACGCGCGCCCTATGACCACAGAGCAGCACAACACAAAGGAATCAGCAGCACACGCTCCCCGGATGCATCCCGTTCTCCCATCTGGTCCTGGTGAGACGTGGGGCGGAGATGACCTGAAACTGGCCCTCGGGGCGGCTTCCGTCTGGTTGGGGCGCAACGTCGAGGTGCTGAACGCGCTCAACGTTTTCCCTGTGCCTGATGGAGATACCGGCACCAACATGGCCCTTACAATGCAGGCGGCTGTCAAGCAGGTCTCCGCTATGCAAGGGCGACCTGTGGCTGAGGTGGCCTCCGGCGTGTCGCATGGTGCGCTGATGGGCGCAAGGGGGAACTCGGGGGTCATTCTTTCACAGATATTTCGTGGTTTTGCTGAGGGGATTGCGGGTAAGGAACGCATATCGGCGCAGGACTTTGCCGACGGGCTTACTGCCGCTACGACTACTGCGTACCGGGCAGTGCTCAAGCCGGTTGAAGGTACGATCCTCACGGTTATACGAGAGCTTAGCGAGGGCGCCCAGTCCGCCGCTCAAGAGCGTGATGAGTTTGGTTTCGTGCTTGTTGAGACGGCGAAGGCAGCCAAAGCGTCCGTGGCACGCACCCCAACCTTACTAGACAAACTGCGTGAGGCAGGCGTTGTTGATGCCGGTGGGCAGGGATTCTACATGATTATGGACGCCATCAGCCGCTTCGTGGCGGGGGAAGACCTGAATGCGAGTGAGGTTGCAGAAATTGAAGATTTGTTTGTGAGTTCTTTGAGGTTCTTCGAGGTTCTTCGATTACTTCTCTGCATCCTCCTCTAGTTTTTCCATCCCTCAACTCACCAGTCAATCATCCTAAC
>JBBRVL010000475.1:0-2746 GCA_038246925.1 Chloroflexia bacterium | reverse complement strand
TACTTTGTCTTCAACGGATCCACTGCGGTAATCGTGAGCCTGGTAGCAAGCGCGATAGGCCTGTTCGCTCTTGGTGCAGGCATAACTTTGATGACGGGACGCAATCCTCTCTTCTCAGGTACGCGGCAGGTCATCTTTGGTATGGTAGCGGCGGCGCTTACCTTCGGCATCGGGCGTCTCATCGGTGTAAGCATCGCCGGATAGCCCGTCGCCTGGTCGGAAATTACCCTGGCAGCTTCAGCTATCTGTCAGTCAGCAAGGGAAGAGACAGCGTGAAGAGGCTTCCGCCATCCTTCGTGGCAGACTCGCACCATAGTCGACCACCATGCATCTCAGCTATTGTTCGTGCTATCGGCAGTCCCAGGCCGGTTGAGGCCGTACGATCGTTGCGGTGCAGGCTGCTACGATAGAAGCGCTCGAAGATTGCCTCGTGCTCCTCGGGAGGCACACCAGGGCCGTTATCCCTCACTGTGACAAGACACTCCGCACCCGATCTCATCGCTCTGATTTCGATCTTGGAGCCGGTGGGGCTGTACTTGTGAGCATTGGACAGCAGGTTGATCAACACTTGCTCGAGCCGCTGCGGGTCGCCCTTGATAGAGCAGCCCGCCTCCGGCAGGTGCATGGATAGGTCTTGCCCCTTACTATCGAATAAAGGCTTCGTGGCCTGTATCGAGGCTGTGACCACCTCGCGCAATTCGATCTCGTCCAAGTTGAGCGTAGTTCTACCCGCCTCCAGCCGTGTGAGGTTGAGCAAGTCGTTGACCAGCGAGTGCATCCGCTCGCTCCCCTCGACTACCAATGCGACCAGATCTACCACCCGCGGGTCGATATCATCTAAGGCTGCCAGGCGCTCCAACTGCTCTAGCGCCAGGCCCGCAGACATTTTGATGGTAGTCAGAGGAGTGCGCAGCTCATGCGCAGCCATGGATAGGAACTCATCCTTCATCTGCTCAAGCTCGCGCAGTCGCTCCCCCTCCCGCTCGGCTACTTCTCGGCCTCGCTGCGCTTCTTCATGCAGTTCAGCATTAGTTAGCGCCGTCGCCGCGTGGATCGCCAGTAGCTGCACCAGCCACTCCTCCTCCTCTGTAAAATCGCTGGCATCGTACTTGTCGGTCAGGTAAAGAGTACCTACCAGCTTGCCCTGCACGAAGATCGGCACCCCCAAAAGGGCTGTCATGGGTGGGTGATGGGGCGGGAAGCCGATGCGTCGCGGGTCTTTGTTGATGTTTGGGATACGTAGGCTCTGTCCGGCCCTCAGCATTACACCAAGTAAACCGTGCCCTCGGGGCGGGGCGCCCAGCTTCTCTCGATCTATCTTCGAGATGCCCGACGTTGGGAACCGGGCTATATAACCATCCTCGCCCAGCACGCCAAGCGCGGCGTATTTGCACCCGATCAGTTCTCGCGTCGCATCGACGATATGCTGCAGCAGCTTGTCCAGCTCCAGTTCGCCGGTAATATCTATTGCTGCCTTGTTCAGCGCCAGCAATTGTTCGACGCGGTGCTCAGATCGTGACTCGCCTCTAGCAGTACGATCACTACCAAAGATGGTGTCGAGCGTGCTCACTTCATGCCCCCGCGGCTCCTTGAGGAGCATCATTAGTGGCGGGCAGCCGCGCAAAGCGGTAACCAACCGACCGTTCGGTGAGAATGTAGCGAGGGTTCTCAGCGTCGTCACCCAGCTTCTTACGCAGTCTGCTAATGTAGGTCTTCAAGTAGTCCATGTCGCTACGGTACTCGTCGCCCCATACCTTGCCGAGGAGCATATCGAACGGCAGCACACGCCCGGCGTTTCGTACCAGTTGGTAGATCAGCTTATATTCAGTTGGGGTGAGCTTGACCGGCATGCCCTTGACAGTCACGAAGTGATTGTCGAAGTTGACGGTTACATCGCCGGATACGAAGGAAGGAGCCGCGCTGATAGGAGCTGGCATGTCGGTGCGGCGAAGCACTGACTTGATGCGCGCGAACAACTCAAGATGGCTGAAAGGCTTCACTAGGTAGTCGTCTGCGCCTAGCTCCAACCCCTTGACCTTGCTCATCTCGTCGCCCCTGGCTGTGAGCATTAGCACAGGGGCATCGGACACCTCGCGTATGTGCTGCAATACGTCGAAGCCACTCATATAAGGCATGTTCACATCCAGGAGCGTTACGTCAGGCGCGATCTCTATGAACTTGTGCCACCCTGCGTCCCCATCCTGGGCGGTGTGCACCTCAGCGTCCTGCCACTGGAATTGCAGCCCAATGGTGACCGCCTCCACTATCATCTTGTCGTCATCAATAATGAGAAACTTCATACTAATCTTCTAGTTGCCGGTTCTGCTTCGCATTCAGGCCTACTGCCTTCTGCCTTCTGCCTTCTGCCTTCTGCCGGTTCTGCTTCGCATTCAGGCCTTTGTGCAGTTACGCCGACTCATGCGTGATTCACGTCTTCCTCATTATAACAGAACAGCAATTCAAGCTTCGTCGTTAGTCTGCTGTATTGGTAGAGGCACGGGCTACCCATCTTGATTTTCACTAATCTGTAACCTATATGCACCTGTCATTAAACCTGCTTCCGATATGATTGTACTGTATAGCCCCTTGCGAGGTGGTGTGGTGTACAAGTTACTCTGCAATAATCTAAACGTTCCCACAATTTTCTAGGAGAATAGAGATGGATAAGATACAGATCCCAGTCAAAGATTGGATGACCACCCCACTACGCAGCATTGATCCGACCACCCCGGTGGGAGACGCTTAC
>JBBRVL010000474.1:0-2791 GCA_038246925.1 Chloroflexia bacterium | reverse complement strand
TGAGGGCTTCTAGGGTCCTGCTGCCCGCGCGATTCCGTATTAGCTGCTTTGAGGGCGCGGGTCAACTCATCAACTTGGTTGCTCAGGTCCGCAATCGAAGCGGCAAGCTGCTGGTACTCGCTAAGGCTAGAGCGCGTCCATGTATCAGCCTCAATATCACGCCGTGCAACCGCGTCCTCTATGAGCCGATCAACCATTATGGTGCGCCTCTCGCCGTCGCGCCGGTAGACCACCGAACACGCCGAGCGTGTTATTAATAAGATGCAGAATATCAGCGGCTCTCTTATATACCGGGCAACGCCGGAGACAAAGAGGCAACTGTAAGAGAGATTCTAACAGAGGTCCGCAACGCTGTCAATACATCGGTGGATGTCACTTCTAATTTTGAGTGTCCCTTCCATTTGGCACTGAAGCTTCGGCGGTTTTTAGCACTCCTTGTCAGATTAGAGAGCTACCCGCAGATGTTCGTGGTCGTGGCTACATGGATACGACATGTTGCGGGGCAGGCGGATTTGTCGGCGCCGACGGGCCTGCTCACCTGTCGGGCCTTCGGGAGCGTCACACCGTTTGCCCGCACGGTCCTGGATCGCAACGGGCAGGCAAGGGTGACCATCAGACCGTCTCCCCACGGCGTCCAGACGATTATCGTCAACTACGACGGCAACTACGACGGCAATGCCGAGGAGACGCCCGCCTCGGAGACGATCGTCCTCTCGGTGCGCTAGCCACGCACCAGGCGTAGGTTCCGTGGCGCGTGCCCGCGAGAGGACCAGCTACCCCAGGAGCGGCAGGCGTGAGCGCTTTCTGCTCTTGGGCGTCCCGTATGTCCCGTATGCAGGCCCGCCTGCCGCCACTCCGCCACTGCGCCGCGATGAATAGCTCATTGGGGTGCACTGTGTCCTTGGGTTGTTGGCGCTTTGGCGCTGCCTGCGGGTTTCCGCGGTACAGGACGGCCCGAACGTATGGTACCAGGGTACCAGCGGCGGATGCTGGGGCGGATGCTGGGGCGGATGCTGGGGCTGACACATGGGGGGATTTGCGCCCATCTGGGGAAGATCTATGGGGCTGAGGTGTCGAGGTGTCAAAGGAGACGATCAGCCGGATCACCGACCGGGTGCTCGATGGCATGAGCGACTGGCAGAACAGACCGCTCGACCCGGTCTATCCGGTCATTTTCGTGGACGCGATCCACGTGAAGATCCGTGAAGATCCGTGAAGATCCGTGACGGTCCAGTGACGGTCCGGTGGCGAACAGGCCGGTCTATATAGCCATCGGTGTAACCGTGGACGTAACCGTGGACGGCACCAGAGAGATCCTCGGGTTGGGCCCGTGAGTATCATCCGAACGAAAATGTACGGTAAGCGAAAGGCAACCAATGCTCCTAAAGCTGCAGCTTGCGGGAACCTTACTCCATCTCACGCTATCTGCTCTTCAATGTCGTTAGGGGCGCAGAGCGCACGCAACTCCCACTCTTGACCGGCTCTGCCAGCATGAACTGGTAGAGTCCGAGCATATTGAAGTGCTCGTGCAGCAGCGGCGACAAGCGGGCCCAATCCTCTGGTTTCACCTCCTCCCCTTTTGACCGCAACAGGTTCAGCGCCCCTCCGTGCTCATGGAACCGGCAGTCACATCGGGCTTTTGGGCGCTAAATGCGGCCAGGACCTCCTGCTTTTCGCGCTCCGGCACTTTGAAGTGGTCAAGGGCGCCGCCCAGCTCCATAGCGACCTCATCGAATACTTCGGGTGAGATGTGTAAATGGAAATGGGCATCGCCCAGGGGTTCGCCCGTGTATTGAAAGGGTCCGCCTGCCACCGCGCAGACCCACAGCGTCCGCAGGAATTTGAGGCCCGGCAACCGCACCTTGTATTCCTCCGTGTGCCATTCCTTCAGTTGGGGATTTGCATTAACGATCTTCGGATTCGCTAGAAGCTGGTCGCTGAAGCGGTCCACTACCGCCGCGATGGCGAAATCGCCACCGAGCCGTTCGTAAAGAGTTTGCTCTTTCATCTTTCGTCCTCCTATGTCCGGTAGGTTCTATTAGTACAGTTCCAGTTGTCTCGGTGCTCAGCCCAAGCCTCGGAGTCGTGCCCAAGGGCGTAGTACAGGTGAATCAGCAAGAGCCATGCCAATATCTCAATAAAAGAATTGATTTATTGTGCTTAATCTTACCATGCTATCATTGCGTAAGGCATACCTCACAAATGGCATATCCCTTGCTTGTGGTTGAAGGAAACGGAACGAGAGAACTAGAGCTGATGCCAATGGAACATTTTCCCAAAAGATTCTTCGCGGGGACACGAGGACGGATACTCACGCTGTTGCGCCGGGAGAGCCGCACAGTTGACGAGCTAGCCCAGGCGCTCGAGCTTACAGGGAACGCTATCCGCGTTCAGCTTACCGCGCTGGAACGCGATGGGCTTGTGCAACAAGATGTGCAACAAGAGCAGAACGAGCGCCGTGGGGTTGGAAAACCCGCTTATCTTTATAAACTAACCCAACGTGCCGAGGATCTCTTTCCAAAGGCGTATGATCGTGTGCTCAGCCATCTGTTGAACCTTCTGGCCGTGCGCATGAACTCCGAGGAAATCGAAGAACTATTGCGAGCAATAGGCCGGCGTATGGCAAGCGAGGAGGGCCCAATATCTGGGCAAGAGCGAGAGCGAAACGCAGGCGCGCCGACTGGCGACATGCGAGCGCGACTGACCACTGCTGTTAGGATACTTAATCAGCTGGGTGGCTTGATGGAAATTGAGGAGCACGACGGTAGCTATTCAATCTGTGGCTACAGCT
>JBBRVL010000473.1:0-2801 GCA_038246925.1 Chloroflexia bacterium | reverse complement strand
TTGAACCTTGAACTAATAGCTGACGGCTGAAAGCTAAGAGCTTACGTCCCTAACGCTTGCACCAGTTGACCAACCTGCTGCCGCACCGTGTTGAATGGGTTGCCTACTATTATGCTCTGGTCTCGGTGTGGGCCGACCGATACTATGTCGATGGGCGTCTGCATCAATTGGCTTATGCGCTCGATGTAACGGCGGGCGTTGTCGGGTAGGTCGGTCCACTCTCTGGCCTGGGATGTGTCGGTCTCCCAGCCGGGGTACTGCTCGAATTGTGGCTCAACCGAGTCGAGCATCTCCAGGTCTGCCGGGAGGTGGCTCAGGAGGGCATCATTCACCTTATAGGTAGTACAAATCTTCAGCTTGGGGAACTTGTCCAGCGCATCCAGCCTCGTGATCGCCAACCCGGTGAGACCGTTTAATTGCGCAACATATCGCCCCGCCACAGCGTCGAACCAGCCGACCCTTCGTGGACGGCCTGTGACCGTGCCATACTCCCCATGCCCGGCGCCACCTTGCTCCCGAAGGAAATCAGCCTGCTTGCCTGTTATCTCAGTTGGGAATGGGCCTGTACCTACACGCGTCTGGTACGCTTTGTATACTCCCAGGACGGAACTCACCTGGTTCGGTGGCGTACCGGAGCCGAGACAAAGCCCGGCAGCGCCAGGGTTGCTGGAGGTGACGTATGGGTAAGTCCCGAAATCAAGGTCGAGTAGCGCGGCCTGCGCACCCTCCAACAACAGAGATCGTTTGTCGGCCAGGGCGCGAGCTATCACAAGCTCGGTCGGGAGGATGTGCTTACTGAGGCGGTGGCCTTGCTCGACCACGCGCAGGTAGGTCTGGTGCAGATCGACCGGCTTGGTGTCGTAAACCCTTGTGAGTATCTTGTTCTTGGCTGAAATCACTGCTGACAACTTCACCAAAAGGGTCTCCTGGTGGAGCAGGTCGCCCATGCGGATGCCGTTGCGGGCAGTGCGGTCTACGTAGGCAGGTCCGACCCCGCGCCGCGTCGTTCCCAGGCTGACACCGCCGTTCTCGGCGCGAGCGTCTTCCTCTAGGCCGTCGAGCATCTTGTGGTAAGGCATGATGATGTGGGCGCGGTCGCTGATAAGGAGCCGGGTCGTATCTATGCCTGCCTCATCGAGTTGCGCGATCTCTTCAAGTAGCACTTCAAGGTCGAGCACTACGCCGTTGCCGATGATGCACACGGCCTGGGGGTTGAAGATACCGGAGGGGATAAGGCGCAGGCGGAAGGTGCCTAGGGAGTTGACGATGGTGTGCCCGGCGTTTGGCCCGCCGTTGCAGCGCACAATCACCTGGGCCTGGTCGCCTAGCAGGTCCACTATTTTCCCCTTGCCCTCGTCGCCCCACTGGCAACCTATCACTGCCACTACCGGCATTTTCCCTCCTCTGTCGGGAATTATGAGTTTTGAATTAGCTATCAGCCGTCAGTTATCAGCCATCAGCTATCAGCTACAAACTAAACCAAGAATATCTCTAACTCTGCGCCTCTGCGGTGAACAACAAACAATAAAAATCTTGGCCTGAATGCGAAGCAGAACCACTTGGCGCTCTTGGCGTCTTGGCGGTTTCGTTCTAATTCGTAATTACTTTACAAGTCTGAGGTGGTCTCGTCCGGTACTCTTCGGCGGGCGCCCACGCTTGCGGTGGGATTGGTCTTCGGCGCCGACTGCTACATCCGGCTCTATCTCGGCCTCTGATTCGGCATCCATCTCAGGTTCGGATTTCTTGCGGGCCTGTCGCTTTGGCTTTTGGGGCGCGTCCTCAGCGGCTTTGCTTCGTCTTTCCCTCATAGCATCGAGGTCAAGCTCGCCCGACAGCTTCTTCTCCTCGAACTCGGCCTGCATCTGGGCGAGTCGAACCGTCAGGTCGGGGAGGATGGTCGTCGCATCGACAATGCTATAGCTGTAGCCTTGCTCTGTCAGAAATAGCTGGCGATTGGTGGAGAAGTCCTGATCCTTCGTGTCGTGCGTCACGAGGGAGTAGAAGTGGGCCATCGAGCCGTCCTTCTTGGGGCGCAGGATGCGGCCAAGACGCTGCGCTTCCTCCTGCCGCGAGCCGAACGTGCCCGATACCTGGATCGCGACGTTGGCGTCAGGCAGGTCTATGGCGAAGTTGGCTACCTTGCTGACCACTAGCATCTTCAGCTTGCCTGTGCGGAAATCGGCGTAAAGGCGGTCCCTGTCGGTCTGGTTCGTTTTGCCTGTGACTATCTCAGCGCCGAACCTCGCCGCAATTGCGTTCAGCTGGCCTATATACTGCCCGATTACAAGCACGCTGTCCTCTTCGTGCCTCTCCAGCAGGGCTTCAAGCACGTCAATCTTGATCGGGTTCTCTGCGGCGATGCGGTACTTGATGCGGTTGTCGTCCACCAGCATATATTCCATGCGCTCTTCGGGTGTGAGCGGCATTCTTACTTCAGTACATTCGGCGGTGGCTATCCAGCCGCCCTTTTCGAGGTCTTTCCAGGGTACGTCATACTTCTTCGGGCCAATGAGGGAGAAGACATCGGTCTCGCGTCCATCTTCGCGCACCAGGGTAGCGGTGAGACCAAGCCGCCTTCGCGCTTGTATCTCGGCTGTGATGCGAAAAACGGGAGCGGGAAGTAGATGTACCTCGTCGTAAATAATCAGGCCCCAGTCGTGCTTCGTGAAAAGCTCGAAGTGTGGGAACTCCCCTATCTCGCCCGTTTCCTCGTTGATAGCGGCGACCGATGGGCGGTAGGTGAGCATCTGGTAGGTGGTTACGGTAACAGGCTTGACTTCCTTCTTCTCGCCCGTGTATTC
>JBBRVL010000472.1:0-2809 GCA_038246925.1 Chloroflexia bacterium | reverse complement strand
TCGATATCGGCGGCTACATCCCGGCTCGCACTCGTGAAGCCCGCACCAGCAACAACAGGGCAGAGATAGGTGGAGTGCTGGCCGCGCTCGAAGTTGTAAAGCAACTTGGACTTTTAGAAGCGTCACCAGATCAAGTCAATATTTGGAGCGATAGCCAGTACGTCGTAATGTGCGCGACCGGCAAGTGGAAACGGAAGAGGAACACCGACCTTTGGCACGCGTATGATTTGCTGGCCGATGAAGTTAGCCGCCTTATGCCCACACGCGTTTCTCTCGAATGGGTGAAAGGTCATGCGGGTAACGAGTACAACGAAGCCGCTGATGAGTTGGCGAGCCTGGCTGCTTTCAATTTCGACCAGCAGAGCTATGCTCGCTTGCGAGAGGCCCAGGCCGCAACAAGCCGCGAGATGCCCGGTGAAGCCGCTATTGCTGCTGTCAGGTCGCCCGCACCTTCAACAGCAGAGCGTAAAGAGCGGGGCGATGCGGGTAGTATTGACTTCGAGAGCCTGTTCAAGGGAGCAGATTACACCTTCATCATCCAAAGCAAAATTGACGGGGGCGGCAAGGCGGGCGTCACTTCCGCGCCGAGCAGTGGCAGCTATCACCTTGAGGCCAAGAACGGAAGGAGCTACAAGGGGCAAATCAAACACTCCGGCAACCGCCTGCCGGATGAAGCTGAATACCTCACCCTCATATCTGCCCTGGAAGACCTCACTTCGCGTATTTCCAGCGCGGGCCGCAGCCCTTCTGACTATACACTTACGATATACAGCGCCCGTGAGTTGATGGTCAAGCAGCTTTCGGGTGTCTATAAAGTTAAGTCACCTGCATTGCAGCAAGTGTACAAGCATGCGAGCACGTTACTCAGAGCGTTCAAGCACGTGGAGATTAGACAGGAACAGGCGAAGGTGCTTGCCGCCGTGCTAAGCCAGGAGTAGGTGCTACAATAGGGTAATGTATCATTCGAGTTTTTAATTATGAGTTTTGGGTTTTGAATTGACGTGGTCTCTTTCTAATTCAAAACTCATAATTCCCGAAGGGTAAAGAGAGGGATATATATGACAAGCTCTACACAGACATTTCACAGGCGGGAGTTCGGTGAGCCTGCGGCTCTCGCGCCCAAGCCGATGTCGGCCTCCAAAAGCAGTTTGAGTCAGGTAATGTTGCCGAACGACGCCAACCCGATGGGCAATGTGCATGGCGGCTCGATTATGAAGTTAGCAGACGTAAGTGCCGCAGTTGCTGCGATGCGCCACTGCGGCAGGCAGGTCGTGACTGTGGCCCTCGACCATATGAGCTTCCTTGAACCTGTTTATATAGGCGACCTGGTGACTCTTACCTCGCAGGTGGAATATGTGGGTCGTAGTTCTATGCTGGTGCGCGTGGAAGTAGAGGCAGAGAACCCAGCTTCCGGTCGAAAGGTGCATACAAGCTCGTGCGTGCTAACGTTCGTTGCGCTTGGCGAAGACGGCAAACCCGTGCCCGTTCCCCCTCTGAGCGCCGATACTAAAGAGGAACAAGAGCACATGGAAGAGGCCAAGCGGTTATACGAGAGGGCCAAAGAAGAGCGCGCCCGGATGACGAGTGCAGAGGGCTAACGACTGGATGAGTTAGCAGGACAGCCCTAATTTCTGTTCTTGGTAGCAACTAAGAACTGCCTGCGGTTGTAGGTGTGGCACACGGGGAGAGGCTATTCCGTAATACAAGCGTTTGGCTAAAGGTCGCGCCAACCGCCCATAGATCGCCTGTCGGCGCAGCCGCTATCGCACTGAGGTAGCCGCGATCTCCCCCAGGACTGGGGCTAGGGACCACACTCCACTGCTTGCCGTCCCAATGCATCGTCAGAGTTAGTTCCTTTCCGATGTCGTAGTAATACGAGGAACCGACTGCCCATATATCGTTCGCTGAGATGGCTGCCACGTCCCCCAAATCACCCTCTTGCCCAACCTGTACGCTCGGCATCAGACTCCACTTGTCTCCATCCCAATGGATTGTTAGACTATAGATATTGCGTTGAGCCTCCCTGGTTTTAGAAGTACCAACTGCCCAGACATCATTCGCGGAGATCGCCGCTATAGAGTTGAGGTAGTCTTCGTCCGTCGTTTCCGGCGCGGGAACCAGGCCCCACTCCTTGCCATCCCAATGTAGAGTTAGCGTTCGACCAGATGAGGTGCCGACCGCCCACACATCGTTTGTCGATACCGCTGTGACTGCGAAGAGGTTATTCCAGATAGCCGTCGTCAATGGATCGTTGACAGGCCCCATATTAGGGCTAGGGACTACTCTCCACTCTTTGCCATCCCAATGTAATATCATCGTCAACTCGCCCCGGTATTGCTCACCATCGTAGGCACCATAGGAACCGACTGCCCACACATCGTCTGCAGATACAGCCGCTATGCCCTTCAGAGTCCCTGGGGTCTTGCTGTCGCTTGGCGCAGGAACGGATACCTCATTCCAGTGCGTGCCATCCCAATGCGCCAGCCCCACGGTGCCGTTGCCGCCGATAGCCCATACATCGTCTGTTGCCACAGCCGCGACCTTATTTAGGCTGAAGCCTGGCACAGGTACTGTAGTCCACTCGTTACCGTTCCAGTGGATTGCTAAACCTCCTTGAGAACCGCCTCCCACTGCCCATATATCGTTTGCTGTTATGACTGCGATGTCCCTGAGCGCGCTCGTCTGATTGCGGTTCTGGCTCGGCTTAAGGCTGTCTACCACGCTCCAGCCTGGCGTGCAGTTGGTCGTGGGAGTTGGATTAACAGGGGTGTATGACGTACTGGTGGTAGCTTCTATAGATGGACTAGAC
>JBBRVL010000471.1:0-2813 GCA_038246925.1 Chloroflexia bacterium | reverse complement strand
TAATCAGTATCACCCCCTCGCGTGACTTGACGCTGGGACAGCTATACAGCTTCGGAACTGCCCTTGCCGAGGCTGCAGATGAAATGGGCCGCAGGGTGGCGTTGGTGGCGAGCGCCGACTGGGGCCACGCCCACGCCGCAGATGGTCCTTACGGCTTCGACCCCGCCTCCGCGCAGTTCGACGCGATGGTGGTTGAGAAAATACGGGCGAACGACCTCGACGGCTTCCTCTCCACAGACCTCGATTTCGCTGACCGCGCTAAGGTGGATGGGCTATGGCAGATAGTGATGCTTGCGGGTGCGCTACGCCACACGCCGATGCGCGGCGAACTGCTCTCCTACGAAGCACCGAGTTACTTCGGTATGCTGGTCGCGGCGTATGCGTCTGTAGATGCGAGTTAACCTTCCAACTACAAAGATGGATGTGCAAAACTCCTCGCACAGCCAATTGACTCCCTCTCCCGCAGGCTATATAATCAGGTTACTTCGATGTTGCAGGTTCGCCTGAAGCGTTGGAGAAGCAAAGGCCCAGATGGTCCTCACGGATTGCCTGGGTTTTTTGCTGCCCTCTTTCCGCTTCCTCTCTTTATAGATGCCCACTTAACGCTCCCTTAACGCCCTACAAACACCCCCCTGCTATTGTAAGGTCGCAAACACCCAGGAGCCACCAAACATCCAACCACCAGCTACAAGTCTAATGCTTGTAGTCCGGCGATTATTGCTGATTCCTTGCCTGCTTCTCTGCACGGCGCTATGTTCTGCATTACTCCCGTGAACTTTGGACTTTGGACTTTGGACTTCGTGCGGACCGAACTAATCGCCACATAACTCTTACCTAACGGCAGGCAAACCGCATGGTGTTATCCTCTATCCCGGTAGCCCTTGTTCCAGGGCTTGCGATCTGGGGGTCACGTGGGGCACTATAGTTCCTTTATTTTGCGGCTTTGGGTCGAGGAGCCGGAAGGCGCGCGTTGGGGCATCATCCAGCACGTCGCTACACGCGATAAGCTACGCTTTCAGACAGGAGGCGACGGCACGGTTGCAGTCACCGACGTTATTGAATTCATCCGCCAGCACTCGCTAGAGGGCGAAATCTCGCTACCATTCGTCCTAGATGGGGCCTCGGCTCCGCCAGACGACGAGGGCAATCAGGCATTGACAGGACCTCAATCTGAAAGTTACCTTAATGACAATGAGGCCGGGAGACCGGAGAGCCAGCCGTGATTAACGACCTAGACGAGACGATCAAGCAACTCCTCATAGATGGCGTGCCTCTCGACATCAACGAGATTGACGTGGTATTCGAGGCCCCCACCGAGGAGTGGAGCACATCGCTCGCCCGCCCCACTATCAATTGCTACCTTTACCACATGGTGGAGAACTACGACCTGCGCCAGAATGACTGGCAGATGAATCGCCCCACTCTCAGCCAGGCCCAGCAGCGCGTTCCCGGCAATGCAAACGGTGGCGGTAACGGGGGAAATGGTGGTAGCAGCCCCAACAGGCACACAGCTACGCGCCGCCGCCTACCGTTTCGCCTCGATGCGTTCTACGCGGTAAGCGTGTGGGCGAACGAGATAGAGGACGAGCATCGCCTCCTGTGGCGCGTGATCTCTGCCCTTATTCGCTACAACAACAACCCCATCCCTCGCGACAAGTTGAAGGGCGAGCTTGCTAACCAGGACTGGCCCGTGCCTATCAAGGTGGCCCAGCAGGAAAGCCCTGTCAAGAACCCTTCCGACTTCTGGAGCAGCATGGATGTGCCTATCAAGCCGAGCATCACCGTATCGTTCACCCTGCCGCTCGATCCCGATATAACGATCACCTCGCCCCTGGTCCTCACCAGGCGGCTGCGGATGTTCCAGGACATGGCAGACAGAGAGAGGGTGGAGTTGCCCGCCGTGCAGTTCGGCGGTTGGGTCCTCGATGGCGAGGGCACGGATGGTCAGCCCGTCGAGGGCGCGGACGTGGTGATAGTGGAGCGTGGCCTACGCACCAGGACAGACGAGTATGGGCGATTCAAGTTTGACCACGTGCCCAACGGGCGCTACACACTTAGAGCAATCGCCGAAGGCGGCCAGGCCGAGCGCAGCATAGAGCTTCCAGGGGAAGGCTATGACCTCGTGCTTTCAGCCTCCAGGCCCGCGAGGAAAGAGGATAGTAACCGCGCTGCCGGGGGCGACGAGCCTCCCGAAGCGCGACAAGACGGCAAAAGCCGGAGGAGGTGAGTGACTGACGACAGACGACAGACGATGCGTGAAACGTGAAACGTGAAACGTGAAACGTGACTAATGAAGTTGAATGGATAGATTGCGGAATTATGGACAGGGGATGTGAGCATGGTGGCGTTTGACAGTGGGACAGATGAGATACGATTTGGCGATATGGCGTTGAGCCGTTGTCCGTCGTCCATCGTCCGTAGTCAGCGACCCGCTCTACTATCCCAGTCTCATAATTAGCGTTCAAGCAGGCGCGAGCCTGAAACAATCCTTCTTTGGCCCGGCAGCGTTTCGGGCATGGATTGAACTGAAAGGAGAAAAATGGCTACAACTTATTTGACACCTGGCGTATACGTAGAGGAAGTAGACAAAGGTCCGAAGCCCATAGAGGGCGTCGGCACATCTACAGCCGCTTTCGTTGGGTTCGCCGAGCGCGGCCCCGTCAACCAGCCGACCTTTATCACCAACTGGACCCAGTACGTGAACACATTCGGTAGCTTTATACCGGGTGGCTACCTGGCCCACGCGGTGTACGGTTTCTTCAACAACGGTGGAGCAACCTGCTACATCACTCGCCTGCCTATGGCCGATACCG
>JBBRVL010000470.1:0-2814 GCA_038246925.1 Chloroflexia bacterium | reverse complement strand
GCATCCCAGGCAAAGGCGGACACGTGGGTCCGCCCCTACATCTGCCTTATTCACAACTCCTGGAAATCGGCACGGATAGGACGACAGAGAAGGAGCGTAATAAAGTCCTTGTGCATTTTGCCGTCGAAACCTGGAGGCCAAACGGTTTACCCGGAGATGTTACTCTTCTCTCAGGAAGCAGACGCCCACCGCGCCGGGACCGAGGTGCGTTCCCAGCACGGCCCCGATATGTCCGGTGATTACAGGTTGAGGCAGGTCGAGTTGTTGCAACATCGACAAAAGGAGTGTTGCCCCCTTCTCATTAGCGCCATGCAAAACCGCCAGCCGCTCTAACGGCTGTTGCTGGGCGGTAAGCTCGACAATCCGCTCCAGGGCCTTCTTGCTGCTGCGAAGACGCTCGATAATTGCGGCGTCGCCCCCAGGTTTGATGGTCAAGATCGGCTTGATGTTGAGCATATTACCTACCGCACCAGGCAGCTTGCCCAGTCTCCCTGAACGCACCACGTATTCCAGGGTGTCAAGCGCCCCGAAAATGCCGGCACGAGAAGCAGCAGAAGTGGCAATCTCTTCTACTTCGTCCAGCGACTTGCCTTCACGCGCGGCCTCGGCTGCACGAATGGCGACCCAACCATGAGCCATCGACAACGTCCGTGAATCTACTACAGCCACCGCCTCTGAGGGCACACCGTCAGCAGTAGAGGCCATGAGCGCCGCGTTAAACGTGCCGCTCAGCTTCGACGAGATATGTATGCTTACTACATCATATCCGTCGGCGGTCAAGCGTCTGTATGCCTGGGTGAGCGCGTCGAGAGATGGGAGAGATGTTGTAGTGACGCTGCGCGTTGCCTCAAGCGCTGTGTAGAGCGCCTGGCCGCTTATATCCACGCCGTCCTGATAGGTCTTGCCACCGATATGTACGAGCAGAGGTATGACAGTTATGTCAAGCGCGGTGGCAATATCGGGTGGGATATCTGCGCCGCTATCAATTACGACCTTCACTGGCCTCTTTGTTGCCCTTATCGTACCTACCATACTGCTTGTCCCGCCTCGATAGCCGGGCCGAACCGGCCCAACCCCTCATCTTTCATTAGCTGCCTACTGCCTTCTGCCTTCTGCCTTCTGCCTACTCTTCGCCTTCAAGCACCGCCACACCCAGGGCCTCAGGTCCAAGCCACGCTGTCACCGCAGGACCGGGCTGCATAATCAAGACGCGATCACGCTGGTAAATAGCGCCTATCCGGGTCAGGAGGTGCTCGACATCATTTTGCGCGCCGGTGTGGAAGACAGCCAGCTCGCCGATCTTTGGGAAGTCTTCGACAAAGTTATAAAGGGCGTCGCGCGCCTTTGCCCTGGTGCGTGTTTTTTCGTAAACCGTGACCTGTCCCTCGTCCAAGTGAAGAAGAGGCTTGGCCGAAGCAAGACTATCTATCTGCGGAAGGAGTCTTGCGCCGGGGCCGCCCCGTACCAGATAGTCGATCTGCTCCACGAAGAAAGCCACATGCGCCTGTTCGGCCAACCGGGTAGCCATGCGTGCCAGGCGCGCAAGGTCTAGCTGCTCGCTTGACGCAGCACGAGCAAGCGAGAGCACGATCCACCCCAGCCCCATCGTGAACGCCCCCGAGTCGACAACCATGATCGGGAATGGTCCACCCTTGCCGATAGGCCCGAACGCCTCCCGCGCAATGAGCGCAGTGGAAATGACCTCGCTCCACCTGGACGAAACATGCACTGAGAGGATACCGTCGCAACTGTCACGGAGCGAGCGATAGATATGCGTAAACTCCTCAATCGAGGGAGGGACGACTTGAACATCAGGAATGTTCTGTCTTGCCCCTCGGCGTAATAGATCGGCGCTGAATGGCGAACTTGGGACGGGCAAAGCGGCCGGGACAACCGAAAGTGGCACCACAGTAATATCAAGCTGCCGTGCCAGGGCGTCCGGAATATCGGAACTACTATCGGTTACTAACTTAATGCGAGGCATGGTTGTATTGCTGAGTGTGGAAATATTTGGCCTCAAGGGATCTGAGGCTTAGAGTAGACGGCCCTGAACCGGAAATCGGACCGCTCATTCGGCGGAGATAATGTAATCGTAAAACGGCTGGCCCCCATGCACAAGCTCAACTTCAGCATTAGGGTAACGCTCTTGTACCTGTTCCCGAAATGTATGCGCTGCATCGTCTGCAAGGTCCGCACCGCTATAGATGGTAATGAACTCCAGTTCACCCGCCCCCATCCGCTCCAGAAGATCTGAGGCAACCGCATCTGCTTGGCTTCCGGTCGTCACGAGCGCGTTGTTGAGAAGGCCAATTATGTCGCCGGACTTTACCGCTATGCCCTGCACTGTGGCGTCACGAACTGCTCGTGTGACCTCACCCGTCTGCACCTGCGATGCGGCGATCTGCATGGTGCGCGCATTTTCTTCGAGAGATGCATCGAAGTTGAGGGCAATCAAGGCGGCCATCCCCTGAGGCATGGTGTCGGTCGGTACAACGGCCACTTTCTTAGTAGTCAGGCTCTGAGTCTGGCGTGCAGACGGGATGATATTGCCGTTGTTCGGTAAAAGAATCACTTCGTCCTGGGGCACCTTCTCTATCGCCCTCAACAGGTCCTCCGTGCTGGGGTTCATCGTCTGACCGCCTTCGATTATGCCTGTCGCGCCCATGCTTCTGAACGTCTTCACTATCCCAGCACCTGAGGCTACGACCAGCACCGCTATCCTACCCTGTGCCACCGGAGACGGTTCCTCGACGGTCGACGCTGTGCCATTTGCTTTTGCGAGCTCTGCGCCATCGACGTGCATCTCAATAAACT
>JBBRVL010000469.1:0-2822 GCA_038246925.1 Chloroflexia bacterium | reverse complement strand
TACGCCCTCAACATGTGGAACAAGGCCCGCGAGATGGGCATCGACCTCGCCAAAGATACCAAAGTAGACAAACTGATAGTATCGGGCGAACCGGCAGGCTCTATTCCCGCCGTCAAGCGCCAGCTAGAGGAAGCATGGGGCGCGAAGTGTGGCGATACCGCAGGCATGACCGAGCTTGGAACCATCATGATATTCGAGTGCTCGCATCAACCGAGCGGAACCCATATCATCGAGGACCACTATATAGAGGAAGTGATAAACCCTGACAGCGGCGAGCCTGTGGGCTACGGCGAGTTGGGTGAAAGGGTTGTCACATCATTTGGCCGGGGCTTCATTCCAGTGATACGCTATCGCACAAAGGACATGGTGATGAAAGTACCAGCCGACACCTGCACCTGCGGGCGCACCTGGGACATCTACGACGGCGGCATCCGAGGACGCTGGGACGACATGAAACTGATCAGGGGCACCAACGTCTACCCGCGTGCGGTCGAATCGATTGTCCGCGAGTATGACGCGATAGACGAGTTCCAGATATATATCTGGCGCAAAGATAACCTCACCGACGAGATTACGGTCAAGGTCGAGGTCAAGCCCGATTACGAGGAAGAATGGCTCGACCTGCACCTCAAGCTGTCGAAGGCCCTGGCGGAAGCCCATGAGGGCCTGCGCTTCAACGTGGACCAGGAGGAGTACGGTACCCTGCCACGCTTCGAGCTAAAAGCGAAGCGGCTGGTAGATGACAGGCCAAAGGCGGAGTATTGATCACCGACTGGTATATCTCAGTCCATTAGAGACTTAGCACAGCCCCAAATGTAAGGAGAATGAGAAAACATGACCGAAACACCTGTCGACATTCTAGGAAACCCCCTAACCGAGCAAGAGAGCGACCTACTCGACGTATACGAATCGCTAAAGAGGCTGGCCTCCAATGACGACCTACCGCCATGCGCGGCCCGCAATGTCCGCAAGGCTCTTTCCGCCATGTGGCAGGCGACCAATGACCTCGACCTTCAATTTGAGCAACTTTACGATGTGGGTGTATAAAGAAGTATATCGATGGTTTCAGTGTTGGGGATTAGGGATTAGTGGCGCGACCACCGACGAACAACCATTGCTGCCTTCTGCCTACTAATCCCCAACCCCAGAAGGAGGCTACTCCATGTCAACAGAAGTAATGCAGAACCGCGTTCAGACGGGGGGCGCTCCGGCTGCTATAGGCCCATATTCGCAGGCTATAGTGGCGAACGGCATGGTCTTCTGCACAGGCCAGGTCGCTATCGATCCTGAGACCAACCAGCTTGTCGAGGGTGACATCCGAATCCAGACCCACCGGGTGATGGCGAACCTGGGCGCGGTGCTGGAAGCAGCCGGGTCAAGCCTACAATACGTAGTGAAGACCACAGTCTTTCTGGCGAACTTCCACGACTTCCCTGCCATGAACGAGGTCTACGCGGAATATTTCGGCGAGGTTGAGCCTGCGCGTTCAACCATAGAGGGCGGGCTGCCGCGCGGACTGCTTGTGCAGATAGACTGTATAGCAATCGTCCCAAGCCTTGTACACTCGATACAGGTTGTCGAGGCCAGAGAGTCGCAGTCTACATATGACCTCGACCTGGACCGTGATTTTTGATCAGAATATGAGAACACAATCTCCTGATACGCACCCTGATGCTGAACGTGTCCTTATCGAGTTGCTCCGCAAAGCAACCATCCCTGAACGCTTCCATCTGTTACGTTCCTTAACGCAGACGACGCGGCGGTTAGCTTGGCACGGCATAAGACGGGCCCATCCAGAAGCCAGTGACGAAGAGGTAGACCTGATATTTGTTGCTGTCCACTACGGGCAAGAGTTGGCGGACCGCCTGCGAGCCGACCTCGCACGCAGGCGGCTGTGATTGACGACATTCTGGCGGCTATTACCCCTGTCGTCGAAACTCTGGAGCAGCTTGGAGTTGACTATCATATCGGGGGATCGGTAGCCAGTTCTGTATACGGTTTTGCCCGATCTACCCTGGACGCGGACCTCGTGGCTGACTTGCGCTTACAGCACGTTGACCCGCTGGCAGACCTCTTACGCACGGAATATTACCTCGATGAGGGAGCGATTCGGGGCGCGATAGAGCGATGCTCGTCATTTAATCTGATCCACCTGGAAACGATGCTCAAAGTTGATATTTTTATCCCTAAAGAGCAAGCCTTTGACAAGATGGCGGCACAACGTACACAAAGTATGCCCCTGGATAAAACCACTTCACGCACCTATCGCCTGGCATCGCCGGAAGATGTGGTGTTGCATAAACTGACATGGTATAAAGTCGGTGGAGGCGTTTCAGAACGGCAATGGGGGGATGTGCTCGGCGTACTAAAAGTCCAGGCGCACGCGTTAGATCGCTCCTACTTGCGGCTATGGGCCACCAGATTAGAAGTGGCAGACCTCCTCAGGCGCGCTTTCGAGGAAGCAGGCTTATAGTGCGGCTTCCTCGAGCATATGCCTGGTGGTTCCAAAGATGAGCGTTGATGGCAATAAGCATTCAGAGTAGGGGTGGGTTGGTATGGGTAATAGTTCACCGCAGAGGCGCAGAGACGCAGAGGATTTATAGAGGGTTGGACGTATCTACCCGGGATTAGGGGCTAGGGGTTAGGGGCGATACTGAGACAACGACCAACCACATTAATCTCTGCGTCTCTGCGCCTCTGCGGTGAATTCATCTCTGAACACTTACTGATGGCAACCAATTGTGACATTTTACAGGGCCGTGCTATAATCACGACTATCGACAGGTCTCACAGGCAGACCGCGAAGCTCTCTTGAACCTATC
>JBBRVL010000468.1:0-2838 GCA_038246925.1 Chloroflexia bacterium | reverse complement strand
TTAGGACTTACGCAGTTGACGCATTGTGAGCCAATTTGTGCGTAAAAATGTGCCTATCCGGGCGGCTTCGCCAGGCGTGATGTGGCGTACAGACGCTCAACTGCGTAAGTCCTATGAGTATCTCAAATTCCTCGTGGCGCTTATGCTTATGCTTATGCTCGTGTGCCAGGATTCTCTCCTCGGTGTACACATCATGGCACGCAGTTGCTGCATAATTGTACCATTTTTCCGGCACTTGCGGCATCTCGTCATCAAATGGAAGTGGAAGATGTGGATGAGGCCAACCAACTACTCCCTCACGTCGGGCACCATTACTGATCTTTGTCGCAGTAAGCATCAACTCATCGTGGAGAATGCCCTGCTTCGCCAGCAATTGATTGTCTTGCGTAGGCAGGTCAACCGACCTCAACTCAACAACACTGACCGCGCCCTCCTAGTGCTGCTGGCGAGTAGGCTCCGAACGTGGAAGAGGGCACTGCTTATTGTTCAGCCGGATACCTTGCTTCGCTGGCACAGGCAGGGCTTTCGCCTTTTCTGGAAGAGAAAGTCCAAAGCCAACTCTCGGCAGCCGAGGATACCTGCCGAGACAGTCGAGTTGATGAAGCAGATGGCACAAGAGAACAGGCTGTGGGACGCTGAGCGCATCATGGGAGAGCTACTCAAACTCGACATTCGCGTCTGCAAACGGACTGTGCAGAAGTACATGAGGGTGGCACGTAGCCCAAAGCCCTCAAAACGCAAGCCAAATCAGAACTGGTCAACATTCCTACACAACCATGCCAGCGAGGTTTGGGCGTGCGATTTCCTGCCGGTTTACGATTTGTTATTTCGGCCTCTGTTCATCTTCTTCATAATCGAGCTTAGCACACGCCGGGTAGTCCACTATGGTGCCACACGATATCCTACCGACGAATGGGTTGCTCAACAACTGCGGGAGGCAACGCCTTTTGGGCAAGCACCCAGGTTCCTGATCTGAGACAACGACAGCAAGTTCGGAGAGAGCTTTACCCGTGTGGCAGTAAGTATTGGCATCGAAGTCCTGCGAACGCCCTACAAAGCACCAAGAGCAAACGCGGTATGCGAGCGGTTTCTCGGAAGCGTGAGGCGGGAGTCTTTGGACCACATCTTGATCTTGGGGGAGAGGCACCTGTACAGAGTGATCAAGGAGTATGTGGAGTACTTCAACGAGGCGAGACCCCATCAAGGTATCCACCAAGCCATTCCTGTCCCAAATATTCTACAAGCTGTAGAACAGCAGGAGGTGATGGCTTCACCCAATGAGGTCAGCGGCAAGGTAATCAGCTTGGCGGTATTGGGAGGATTGCATCATGATTACCGTAGGGCAGCATGAGCGCGGATGGGGCATGTAGCCACGACAGGGCTGCGAGCGGATCTTCACTGATACGACCAGTGGTGCCAAGTGGACAGCGCAGGAGAGGGTAGGCCTCGTGGATGCTCTGGAGTTCATGCGCGCCGGAGATACTCTTGTCGTGTGGAAGCTCGACCGCTTGGGTCGATCGCTAAAGCACCTGATTGAGACGGTGACTCTTCTTCAAGACGGTGGCATTGGGTTCAAGAGCCTAACCGAGCAGATTGACACGACCAGTTCAGGCGGCAAGCTAATCTTCCATGTCTTTGGGACATTGGCAGAGTTCGAGCGTGACCTCATCCGCGAGAGGACGAATGCAGGTCTTCAGGCGGCCTGAGCCAGAGGTAGACGTGGAGGCAGACCTCGAAAGCTGGATGAGAAGAAACTGAAGATGCTCCACGCTCTTTACGCTGACAAGAGCAACTCGGTTGCAGATATCTTGACTACCCTCAACATCTCCAAGTCCACCCTTTACCGCTACGTCAAGTTGGACGAGCGCCGGTAGAGGTGGCTCGCACCCGATCTAGAAGCTGGTTACTTTGTCCCTGGTGTCACGAATGTTGGGTTTTGGCCTGAAAGGGTTGAGACCCTTGCCAGGTGCCGAACAGAGAAGCCAGCTTCATGCGAGTAGCGCTCCCTTTTGGAGATCGAGAGCCACCTGACACCTTCCGCATTACCACTAGAGGGCGGGCAGGGTTTCCTCACTCACTACAGGAAAGGCGACTTCCTTGATCACACCATCCGGGTGGGTAACCAACGCGCCGGCTAGTTGACCAAAAAGAGCGTTCTTACCTTCTACCTTATGGAAGTCGGCTATGAATTGCTGGGTAACTTTCTTCTCACCCCGTGCTCCAATCGCATGCACAATATCGATGGGCAGTTCCACCAGATTGTCAGTGATCTCCTGGCGACACAGGTAGCAGTAAGCGGCAACCAGGGTGTAGCGAATGTTGTCGGGGTGGCGGCGTAGTTCGTAGAGTTCCTCGGCGACGGCGCGTTGGCGATAGCCGATTAGCACTTTGGGAGAAAGACCTGCAAACAGGTTGGTCAGTAACTCCAACTCACGCAGCCGGGCCAGCTTACCTATCTCAGTTAGTGCGCTTTCGAGGCTTGGCCTGCCAAGGTCGTGTCGTAGTTCAAGCCAGAAGGGCCGGTCGTTAGTGCGGTCGTTAGCCTCAGCATTACTGAAAGCTGACGGCTGACGGCTGACGGTTGACGGCTGACGGCTCGTACAGCTCAACTCATCACGAGCGTCCCTACCTTACCGGCGATCAGGCTTTCCAGCAAGGCTGGCCGGTCAGGCGTGCCGTCGAGAATTAGCACGGCTGCCACACCCTCTCTGAGAGCCGCTATGCAGTTCCGCACTTTGGGCAACATCCCGCCGGAGATCGCCCCCGCGCTCACCAGCGCCTCGATCTCCTCTGGGGTGCAAGTGAGCAAGAGGGTTGTGCGATCGGCGGGATCGCGCA
>JBBRVL010000467.1:0-2851 GCA_038246925.1 Chloroflexia bacterium | reverse complement strand
AGTCACGAAGGTGTATTCCGTCGCGGGGATGCTGCCGTCTGGGATGCCGCTTATCAAGCAGAGGCCGTTCCGAGCGCCCCACCACACCATATCGCACGCCGGGCTGGTGGGCGGAGGGAGAGTGCCCCGGCCTGGGGAGATTACGCTGGCGCACAGGGGTGTGCTATTCCTGGACGAGCTGCCGGAGTTTAGCGGGCAGGCGCTTGAAACGCTGAGGCAGCCGTTGGAGGACCGCATCGTGACCATCACAAGGGCGGCGGGTACGCTCACTTTCCCTGCGAACTTCGTACTCATTTCTGCTATGAATCCGTGTCCTTGTGGGTATTTTGGCGACCCGGTAAAGGAATGCACCTGCTCGCACACGACGGTAGCGCGCTACCAGAAGAAGATCAGCGGCCCCCTCCTCGACCGCATGGACATACACATCGAAGTGCCTCGCGTGGACTACGAGAAGCTGTCGGACAAACGTCTGGGCGAGCCTTCCGCCACCATCAGGGCACGGGTGGAGGCTGCCCGCAAGATACAGCGTGAAAGGTTCAAGAGCGTGCAAGGGGTGGCGTGCAATGCCGAGATGCGCCCTGCGGAGATACGGGAGTACTGCGACCTGGACGCGGCTGGGCAGTCGCTCATCAAAGCGGCGATGCGGCAGATGCACCTGTCGGCGAGGGCGTACCACCGCATCCTGAAGCTGGCTAGGACGATTGCGGATTTGGCGGGGTGCGAGAGGATAGAGGTGGCGCATTTGGCTGAGGCGGTGCAGTATAGGCCGAGGCAGTTGATGTAGTCAGATGCAAAACGAGACTGTTAGGTGAGGTAGGAATTAGGGAGTGAAGGAGAGATGGTTTGTATTAAGTGTGGTACCGATCTGCACTTGGAAGCGCTTCAATGCTGGAAGTGTGGCAACGAAACGCCCAACTATACAGAAGAACTTAGGACCCTTCACCGAAAAGCGGAAGCAGAGAGGGTTGAGATCCAATGGCGCGCGGAACACCCAGAGGAAGTTGCATACCGGGAAGGGGAAGCTGCATATCAGGAAGCAATCAATAGAGGGAGTAAGCATCCAGTTCTGCGACGAACTCTCGCCATCTTATGTTTCTTGTTTATTGCACCTGTCCTCTACTTTGACTTTACTGTTGGCCGCGATGGTTCTGAACTTGTGGCTAAACTTACCGAGCTGGGTCTGCCAATGAGCTGGTTTGTACTGTGGTCCGCAATAGGATTCTGTTTCCTTATAGCTTACATTGTGGTTAGATTAATTGACGGAGACCTAAAGCTTGGTGACGGAGATTAGCCGAGTGTTAGCAGGATTACGAGAGGTATCATAAGTTGGTGAGTGCATGATCGGCACTATAGATGGCAACTGAAAATAATCGGCACATCTGGCGGAGGCGGTGCAATATAGGTCGAAGCAAGCATAGCAAGAGCGGCATCGTGGATAGGACCGTTAAGAGAGTATATTAGAAGGGCAGTACGGAGGAGCAATCATGGGCAAAGGCCGAGCAACCTGGCGAGACCGCGAATTTCAAATAATGGCGCTTGGTATGGTGCAGAGGACAGATGAATTTGCTGGAACTATCCCTTATACGGATGACGGGATAGATATTCCTTTCAAAGTATGTGACACAACTGTTACATTCGATGCTGCATTAAAAGCACCAAACGGAAGCCTTATTGTTGTCGAGTGTAAACGCTGGTGGAAGCCCGTTCCCCAAGACGCAGTCTTCGCATTTCAGAAAAAAATTGAATGCCTTCGGCAAGACACCCAGAATAATGTTGTGGGGGTTCTCCCTGTACGACGTGCTTATAACATAGGTGCTCTCAAGTTAGCCCGTAGATTCAACTTAGTGCCAATGCACGCCGAACATAATCAACAGGCGAATTGTTCTGTTGTTTATTATGTCGAATGGAATACCGAACTTGGAAAGCTAAGTCGAAGAGGCCAGACAAACATATCAGCCGATATTCAGGGGCGAGGCACTTTAACTGCTGCTAATTTGAGGACTAATACAGAGATACCTTGATGGCACTGTCCAGCATTACTATATATGGCGAGTCCCGACGGAGCTGGCGGGAGAAGGATAGCATGAAATGCAAAAAGACATACCAGACCTAGATCGCCTGATTTACGAAGGCGCTGTGAAACTAGAAATCACGGGGGGCATCCCGACATGGGAGGTCTACCCAGGCTCGCGCCACCAACGAATGCGCTTTCGCATCCAGACTTCGATAAAGCCATCTGCTGAGAGTGGCACGTGGTGCGAATGCTCCTGGCTGCCAGATGTTTATATTCGCTTCAGGGATGGCTCTATCAAGAGACCCGATATAGCAGTATTCGATACAGAGCCACCAATCCAGGACGAGGCGCTGACCATTATCCCGCGAGCAGTGGTCGAGATTGTCAGCCCCGGCTATGAGTATAAAGACTTGACGCTGAACCCACCGTTCTACCTCTCACAGGGTGTAGAGGATGTGGTCATTGTTGACCCACGCTCAGGTGTCGTGACGCACCATCGGGCGACGGGGGTGAACACCTACCACGCACCTATAACCATCAGCCTACAGTGCGGCTGTGAATGCACAGTGCCGCAGGTCGGTGAGGCAGCGTCGTAAGCATGGTAGACCTCTCCGACTTCACCTTCAACCCCGACCTAGCGCGGGCGGCGACTATGCCTGCGCGCTGGTACATCGAGCCTAGCTTCCTCACTCTGGAGAAGGAGCGGATTTTTGCACGCACCTGGCAGGCGGTGGGGAGGATTGACGAGGTGGCGCGGGTGGGCGACTTCTTCACTTGCGAGGTGATGGGGGAGCCTCTGGTCGTTACGCGGGGGACAGATGGGGTGTTGCGGGCGTT
>JBBRVL010000466.1:0-2868 GCA_038246925.1 Chloroflexia bacterium | reverse complement strand
CGCGGAACTTCACTTTCGGGATGTTCTACACGTTTACCCTGCAGCTGTATACCTCCGGTCACAGGATTGTCGAGCCTCTCTGGTTGAGCACTCTGCAGGGCGTCTTCGTAAGCTGGGGGCATTATGTGGTCCTGTTGCTTCTCCTGATTGAAACGGCATTATTCATGGCTCTGAATGTGAACTTGAAGCTGCGACAGAGCAGCTCCAGGGCTTTGCCGGCCAGCTAGCATATCCTTACGCGCGGCTCATGTCTCTCATAGTTTGCTTGACGGTCGGAAAGCGCATTCCCTGGCTCGATAGCCTTTTTTACCGCTCTTTTACCATCGTTTACCGTCTTGCACACCTGATCATGCGAAGATATACTCTGTTGCGCAATCCTGAGGTACATTTCAGGTGCGTCCCGATATCCAGATGAAGGGGTAAATAATGCAAAACTCGCGGCAGTCATATACCAACCTTATACTTGCCACGCTGGCGTTTGCGGTGGCGTTCACGGCCTGGGGGCTTATTTCACCGCTCGCCAGCCAGATACAAAAGGACCTGGGGCTGGACAACACGGCCACCAGCGTGCTGATAGCGGTGCCGGTGCTGCTGGGCAGCCTGCTGCGTATACCAATGGGCATCCTTACCGACCGGTACGGGGGTCGCAAAGTCTACACGGCGCTGCTCCTCTTCACGCTGCTGCCGGTGGCCTTCATTGGGATTGCCAATTCATTCTGGACGTATGTGCTTGGCGGCTTCTTCCTGGGAACCGCCGGGGCCAGCTTCGCCGTGGGCGTACCCTTCGTAAGCAGGTGGTTCAGCCCTGATAAGCAAGGCATGGTTCTCGGCATTTACGGTATGGGCAACATCGGCACCGCCGTCGCCGCCTTTTCGATGCCAGCGCTGGTCAATGCCTTCGGGGGTCGCCAGGGGGCGTTCTGGTTCTACTTGGTGCCTGTGACCTTGATGGCAATTGCCTTCTGGCTCTTCGCCCGTGACGCCCCAGGCATTGTGCGGCCCAAGTCGCTAAGTGATAGCCTGGCCGTACTGCGGGCCGAGAGGATGGCCTGGGTGCTGAGCCTCTTCTACTTTCTCACCTTTGGCGGCTTCGTGGCGCTTGCCAACTACCTGCCGAAATTGCTGGTAGATTGGTTCGCGCTGGAAAGGGGAGACGCAGGCTTGCGAGCGGCGGGCTTCACAGTCGTAGCAACATTCGCGCGCCCGCTCGGTGGATGGCTCGCCGATAAAGTGGGGGGCCATACCGTACTGACATGGGTGTTTGTTGCGGGTCCGGTAGGCGCTCTGGGCCTGGCATGGCTCGCGGGCAGCCCTGATATGTTGTTGGCTACGGTCTTATTCCTCGCCACCGCGCTCGGCCTGGGACTGGGTAATGGCGCTATCTTCAAGCTGGTGGCGCAGTACTTCCCGAAGAACACCGGCCTGATCACCGGCATAGCAGGCTGCGCCGGAGGGCTGGGCGGCTTCTTCCCGCCCCTCCTCATGGGCTTCGTCAGGGATGCGACCGGCACGTATGCGCTCGGCTTCGTCTTGCTGGCGCTCTTCGCGGTAGCCTGCCTGGGCGTTCTATGGGGTATGCGCCGATCCAAGCCAGTAATCGGGATGCCTGCGGTGTAGCATTCTCTGCGCGAACTATGAACCGTAGAGGACCAAGGCGTAGTTATCGTCTATCTTTTATTGTCTGTCGTTGAAGAAAGGGGAAATATGGAACCAACATATAAGTACATTGACAGCCTCGCCACTCTGATTGACATCCCGCAGGACGGCACCCTCAGCCGCACCATATACGCCGACGAGTGCCTCAAGGCGGTCATATTCGGATTCGATGCGGGGCAAGAGCTATCCGAGCATACAGCCTCGATGCCCGCGATCATACACGTAGTTAGCGGGGAGGCCCGCCTGACGCTTGGAGGCGACGTTCACGAGGCGGGCGCCGGAGCCTGGGTCCACATGCCGGCCAACCTCAGCCATAGCGTATACGCCACAACCCCTGTGGTGATGCTCCTTCTCCTTCTGAAGGCACAGAGGCAGACGGTGCGGACGGAAGAGGTGGCCCCATAAAGCAGACGCTGGCATTGGAGGTGTCGAGCAGGCTGTAGCACCCTCGTGAACAAGGAAAGTGTCAGAACAGAGGGCAGCGCTCAGCTTAGATACAGTCCATGCAGGAGCTTACCTGAAGTTTAGCAAAAACCGCATTAAGTGTCACAGAGGCGATTGCGTGCTCTCAGTTCTGACACGCCCATGTAGTAGACAGTCAACATATCAGTTTGATTGGCAAAGAAGCGCGCCCGGAGAGATTCGAATCCCCGACCCTCTGACCCAAACCTCGTTACATGCATACAGTGACTCGTCATATCGTGGGTCAAAGTACGGAGAGTGAAACCGAACCGCAACTCATGGGTCGTTAATTTTCTTTTCTTCTACGGGCTATAAGACACGAAGAGCCCAGTTGCCTGTAACGATCCAATTCCTGTATCCATGCCGATATTTGGTATATAATTATATAGTTATATACCAAATTATGATATAATTAACCATAATATATGAACAGCCAACTTTACCCACAGCACAAATGCCATTCCTCGGTTCGCAAACAATGCTCGACCAATCGCGTACCAGTCTAGTAATTCCGATCGAGGATCGGAAGAAGCTCGAGCAGATAGCACGTGAGTTCGGCTATCTGCAACCACGTGGTGCTGGCGCCGGCACCCTTGGAAGTATTTCGGCGCTCGTCTGCGCGATTGCACGTGGAGAACTAAGGCTTACAGGTGATCAGCCAGAGGAGAAAGAAAGATGATAAATGTGGAGGTACAGCTCTTGACCAGGAATTTACTCCAACAGGAACTTCTACAAAGCGGTGGTTTAGCT
>JBBRVL010000465.1:0-2887 GCA_038246925.1 Chloroflexia bacterium | reverse complement strand
TAAGCAGGTAGGAGATATAAAAAATGAATAACGTTGTCTGGCTAGTTTATGGCGCTGTAGTGCTTGTTGTGAGCGGCGTTATCGGCCTGCATCTCGGCAGGTTCCGCGAAGCCTACACTGAAATGACTGGCATGATGGCCGGCATGATGATGGGTATGCTCAACGGCTTCCTGTTAGGTTTCGCCGCGGGCGCCGCCACCGGTAGCATGTTCTGGGGCAACCTTATCGGTATCATCCTCGGCCTTCTAATTGGCGTCTACTATGGACGTGCAGGCTCGCTCATGGGAATGATGGACGGTGGCATGGGCGGCGTAATGGGTGGCTCGATGGGTGCTATGCTCGCGCTCATGGTCTACTTCCCCGATTACGGCCTCTTCTGGACTGCGGTATTGCTTGCGGTTATTTACATCGTCGGTATGCTAGGCCTTGTCGTACTTATCGAGCAAAGCGCGCCCGACCACGCCGCGTTTCACCGATTTTTGCCCATGTTCGCTCGCGCCGTCGCGCTTGAGGCGGCTGAAGAAGCCAATCGCTCAGAGAGTAATCGCCTCTCAACCCGCCGCCCCCTCCCTATCGTAGACTACTACGCTCTACTTGGATTATCCACCCAGGCGATGGTGGAAGAGATCAACGAAGCATACCTGGAAAAGTTGTCCGCAGCCGACGGCGCTTCCATTCAACAGTTGGAGCGGGCTGTGGCGACTTTGGCCGACCCCAACAGGCGCCGCGCCTACGATGTGAGGCTCCGGGCCTGCTGCCCCCCTCCAAAGAAAGCACGCGTGCAGGCCGCTCAACCTGCTCAGGTACTCACAAGCGTGCCGGTTGGTGCAGGCGGCTCTCAAAAGGAAGCTCCAGTGCCTGTAAAAGGTGCCGCGAACCAGACAAACAGATCAAAGCACGAGAAGCAGCTAGCCTCCAGCAGACATGGGCAGCCCTCGGCTAGCATCAAAGTAAGGCCCCAAAAGCCCAATGCCACATACAGGCAATCGCCGAACAAACAGCCTCCCATATCGGGTGTCGGCATTTTCATGGGCGCGCTACTTGTAACAATTCTTATCGGTTGGTGGGCGATGAGCAATGGCACCACACCCCAGGTAAGCGGAGCAAACAACTCGGCCGCCCCGCCGATGGGCCATATAGAAGGCGTGCCCGACCAGAACGCTGCTAACCAGGCAGTCTCCGCTCAGGTAGTAAACGGAGTGCAGACTATCGATTTCGTAGTAATAGGCGACTCGATGTCGTACAGGCCTAACGTCATCAAGGTCAAGCAGGGCATGCCCGTCCGCTTCAACGTCACCGTGGAAGGCCGCGACCCCGGCTGAGGCCGCTACATTGCGCTCCGCGGGCTCGGAGTACACGGCATCGCTACCCCCGGCGAAAAGACCTCTTTCGAGTTCACCCCCACCCAGGCGGGCACATTCGAGATCAACTGTGGTATGCTGATGATGGTCCCAGGACAGCTAATCGTTACACAATAATTATGAATCAGCTATCAGCTACGAACTAAACCCATAATAACTCTGCGATGAACGAAGTGAACTACTGCATCCTTTGCGTCTTTGCGTTTCATTCGTAATTCGTAATTCCAGTCCATAATTCTCCGAAGGAGACCACGTTGCCGGCAATAAAATCCAAACGAACCCAGCCTTACAACTTCCTGCCGGAAGGCTTTACCGCATCCGATGCTGAGGAGGTTACTAACATGTACAACAAACTCGATGACCAGGACGTCTCGACCAAAGAGACCCTTGAGCAGTTCATACGCGACTGGGACGAGCTAAGCGCCGCCATCTACGAAATCCGTATGTCCTCCTACGTCGATATGACCTCCGACACCAACAACGAGAAGTTTGAGGCTAACTACAACAAGGTAGTCGAGCAGGTACTTCCCGTCGGCGAGCAGCGCGACTTCAACCTGAAGCGCAAGCTTGTCGCCTCCCCCGCCATAAACGACCTGGGGGACGAGTACGACATCTACCTCCGCCAGATACGCGCCGAGATGGAGATATTCCGCGAAGAGAACGTCCCCCTCCAGACCGAAGAGCGCAAGCTCGATCAGGAGTTCCAGAAAATCAGCGGCAACCAGACGGTCCAGTTCCGTGGCGAGACCCTCACCATGGCCCAGATAAACCCTCTCCTCGAAAAGACCGACCGTCAAACCCGCGAAGAAGCATTCCGCGCCCGCGCCGAGGTCAGGCTAGCCGACGCCGCCAAGTTCGACGAGATATTCGACAAGATGTACGAAGTGCGCTCCCAGATAGCCCGCAACGCAGGCTTCAGCAACTACCGCGACTACAAGTTCAAAGAGCTAAAGCGCTTCGATTACACTCCTCAAGATTGCGAATCGTTCCACACCGCAATCGAAAAACACGTTGTGCCCGTCGTCACTCAGAACGACGAGCGCCGCACCCATCTCCTCGGCATCGACACCCTTCGCCCCTGGGACTTGCAGGTGGATGCCGAAGGCAAAGAGCCTCTTACTCCCTTCAAGGACGTAGAGGAGCTAAAGGAAGGCTGCGAGCGTATATTCAACAAGATCGACCCTGAGCTTGGTGGCTACTTCCGCCAGATGATGGAAGACAACCTCCTCGACCTGGAGAATCGCCCCGGCAAAGCCCCCGGCGGCTACATGGATGCATTCGCCGCCACAGGTGTCCCTTTCATCTACATGAACGCCGTCGGCACCCACCGCGACGTAGAAACGCTACTGCACGAAGGCGGGCATTCGTTCCACTACTTCCTATCGCGCAAGCTGCCCCTCTTCAACTACCAGCTAACAGGCATCGGCTCCGAGATCGCCGAGGTCGCCTCCATGACGATGGAGTACCTTTGCCGCCCCTATCTGAGCGAGTTCTACAACGAGGAAGAGATCAAGCGCCTGCACGAC
>JBBRVL010000464.1:0-2890 GCA_038246925.1 Chloroflexia bacterium | reverse complement strand
ACACAACCAGATATACCCATCTCAGTAGACATATCCCACTAGATTTACACGTAATGCTTCCTCCTCTAAACGACCCATCACGGCGGTCCTCCATCGGTTTTCCTTCAGACATAGCCTTACGAATGGAAGAGAAGACCGGCCTCAAAGTGACCCGCGACGAGCCGATGAGCAAGCACAACTCGCTGCGTGTCGGTGGGCCTGCGTCGATGTTTGTGACGGCCCGCAGCGTTGAAGAGCTTGTGTCGGTGGTGCTTTTCGCAAGGGAGCATGGCATACCCTACCTGGTTATCGGCAACGGCACAAACATACTGGTCGGTGATTACGGCATCAACGGCCTGGTAATATACAACAAGGCACAGGACATATCCCATAAGTTATTAGATGGGGACCGAAGTGTCTGGCACGTGGCTTCAGGTCTGCTCTTCAGCCGCCTTGCGCGTATTACCTGTGAGCAGGGATGGACCGGGCTGGAATGGTCAAGTAGTGTACCTGGCAGCGTTGGTGGGGGTGTGGTAAGCAACGCGGGCGCTCACGGCAAAGAGCTTAAGGACGATTTGCTCTCCATTGAAGTGCTAGTTGCCACGGGTGAGGGGGAAATATGGCCGGTGGCCAACCTGGATATGGGCTACCGCACCAGCCGCTTCAAAGCTCATGGGCAAAGAGCGATGTCCCCACCCGAGGTGATATTGAGCGCCGACATAATATTATACAGAGCCGAGACAGGTGAGTGCGAAGGAAAGATGCGTGAGTACCTGGAAGAGAGGCAGGCCAAGCAACCCCAGGGCAAAAGCGCAGGCTCGACCTTCAAGAATCCGCCCGGCAACTCAGCGGGCTACCTTATCGAGCAGGCCGGACTCAAAGGCCAAAGGCATGGACAGGCGCAATTCTCTCCTAAGCACGCCAACTTCATGATGAATCTGGGCGGAGCAACCGCCGCCGACGTTCAATATCTCATGTCGTTAGCACAGTCAAGAGTGAAAAAACAATTCGGTATAGAACTTGAGCCGGAGATAGAGTTTGTAGGTGAGTTGTGAGTGGTGAGCTTGGTACACGAGGAACGAGATTCTTCACTTTGTTCAGAATGACAAGGGATGGCTGATTCACTTCCCCAACCCCTCACGTTTCTCGTTTTCCTCATCACTCATCGCTCATCACTAAGGAAAGAAAAAGCCCGGCCGAAGCCGGGCAATATCCCTAGTCCGGAGTGGATTAGCGGTCGGTGTCGTAAGCCTTTATTTCGCTGCTTGACGTAGTCGAGCGGGAGGTGGCGCCGGTGTCACCGCGCACTTCAACATCTCCTGAGTTGACAACTTCGACATGCTCGTGGCGAGTCGTGCCGGTGAGCGTCTGCTGCTCCTGGAGGGCTTCCTTGCCGATGGTGACTTCTTCGCGGACGCGGGCCTGCTTCTCAAGCTGGGCGCTCTCCTCGTATACGGGTACGCGGATAACCTCGTCCTGCATATCGGTGATTTCGCCTGCCTCGGCTGGTCGGTCGACTGCATGGCGTTCTATCACGACCTGCTCGTGCTTGAGGTTGACGGGTACCTGCTCCTCTTTCTCATGGACGACCTTGCGCAGCTCTACCTCACCGGCCTGGTTTGATGTCTTGGTGGCTGTGAGGGTCTCCTCGCGGAGCTGAAGACGTAGTTCTTCCGCATTGCTGGCACGGCCACGTTTCTCATCATAGCGGCCATATTGGCGCTGGTTGGAGTCGAGCTTCTGGTAGTAGTTCGCATCATACTTCTGGCCGCCCTGCCCGTGCAGGTTCATGTACTCGGCACCAGAGTCTAGCAAGGTGTTGAGGGCATCTTCGCCTCTATTGCCGGCATTCCTGACTATGACGACGCTGTTGCCTTCGTTCATCCTGCCCAAATACATCTGGGCTTCCTCTCGTGCCAAATCAGACAGACTATTCAAGGTCGATTCGTCGCCGATCTGTGCCTTGAAGCCCTGAGACTGTAGAGACTGCACAGCCTGCTGCGCATAAGTCTCATCCATAAATACACCGACTACTGTTTCTTTGTTTTGAGCCATTGTAGACCTCCTGTTTGTCACTCTGACGTTGTTATAGAATGTTGCCTCTTTGCCCCGTGCGAGCAGCCATGTCTTGCATGACTACCTCGCACAAGTCAAACAAAATTAGGGTCAGGTTTGCTGAGACGTACTGTCCTGCAACGCCTCTAGCTTGCCTGTGGTCTCGACATCCAGATGCTCTTTACGCACCTCACCCGTGACCTCTTGCTGCCGTGAGAGCCGCCGTTTCGTGACGTGTAGCTCTTCGCGGACTACTAGCCGCTTGGTGACTACTATTTCTTCTTCTACCACAGGCACGATCAGCGTATCGCCTTCCTGCCTGGGTTCGGGGCGCTCTCCCTCTGCTAACATCCTGTTAACCGGTATGCGTTGGACAGAGATTTCTTCGTATCCAAGCTCGACTGGTATTGTATCGATTCGTGTCTCAACCCTCTTGCGGATCAACACCTCACCGGCCTCTGCCCACTGCTTCGTGACTCCCAGACCTTCTTCGCGCAGTTGAACCACGGCAACGTCGTCCGGCCGCTCGATGATAACCTCACTAATCGGCATGGTCGCCATGTCTGGCGCTGTGGATACCCTGGATGCTCTAGGTTGAGCTTTCGTATCTTGCTTCTTACTTTTCATAAGTTGGCACCTTTACCTTTCGCTAAGATGCAGGTACGTAGTTAAGCAAGCTGTATGCCAACCGGCACATATTGCCTCGGGATTTACGTGTGGATTTCCGCCTGTATTACTTCCATTAACGCAGACAGGACAAGGGTACACGGCAATGTTAGATTAGGACTTTCGCTTGCAGCGCCTAATTTATGCCTAATTGAAGCTTGATTTGAGCGTCACAAGCGAAAGCCCTGTT
>JBBRVL010000463.1:0-2895 GCA_038246925.1 Chloroflexia bacterium | reverse complement strand
GTGATCAGGGATCGGGGATCGGGGGGGTCAGGGGTCGGGGGTCGGTGGCTGGTAGTTCAAGGTTCAAGGTCCAACGTTGTTGAGAGTTACCAATTACTGACCCCTGATCCCTGATCAACGACCCCTAGGCTAACTGAGTGTTGCTCCTCAACAAGCGGAGATAAACAGCAGTATTGACAATAGAAAGCACGAGGATCAGCATCGCGTAACTCGCGGCGACGGGCAGATTGCGGTTGCCGTACCAGTAGTATGCCTCGCCCGCCATCACCGGCATCGTGCGTCCAGCGAGGGCGGCCACCACAGCAAAAACCTGAAAGGCAAGGATGGTGCGAAGTATAAGGGCCACCTGAAGGTTAGGCTTGAGCATGGGCAATGTCACGTGTCGTAATCGCTGCCAGCCGTTGGCCCCGAATACCGAGGCCGCCTCACCGAAATCTTTGGGTATCATTTGCAGGCCCGCTACCAGCAGGACCATCACGATGGCCGTTGCGCGCCATACCTCGGCAGCCACGATGGCCGTGACGATGCCTGTAGGGTTCTCATAGCTGAGAAAGGATAGAGGCGTCTCGCGCAACCCGACCTCGTTCAGCACCGAGTTTATGTAGCCGCGCTCGGTGAATATCGAGAGCCAGACGATACCCGAAGCCAGATCAGAGATGGCGAGCGGGATGGTCCAGACATAGAGGAAGAAGCCCGAAAAGCGCAGCCTCGCGTTGATGAGCAGCGCCATTATGAGTGCGAGGACCACCTGGATCGGCACGATAATCAAAAGCAACATCAGCGTATTTCGGAACGCATCCCAGAAGTTGATATCGTTGACCATCGTCCGCATATTGTCGAGGGTGAAGGCTCCCTGGCTGGACTGAAAGGCCAGCACGAGCGCCTGCAGCATCGGCCATACAATGAATAACAGAAGGAAAATCAGCGACGGCAGCAGCAACAGATAAGGAGCCGGGTCAATGCGGCGCTTCCTGCGTGGTAAGCTCTCCTCTTCGCCCGGCTCGATCTGGGCAAGCGGGATGCTCCGCTGCCGCCCAAAGGCAACATCTTCTGCGCGGCCCGTAGCACTCACCCCTGCCTCCCTTCGGGAATTATGAATTATGAATTATGAGTTTTGAATTGGTAAAAAGCCACGTCAATTCAAAACTCATAATTCATAATTGCACTACATTTTTACTTAACCTGGCATGGTCCATTGCTCGGTGGGTCGGGTGCCCAGCACTTGGCGTTGGCATCGGTCATGACGGCTTGGAGAATAGTTGCCTGCTCGTTAAGTGCTGTCTGGATATCCTCGCCTCTGATAACGATGCGCTGGAACGTATCGAGGAAGACCTTGTTGAACTCTCCACCCTTCGCGCCGAGGCCGATGGGCAGGAGCGAGACCAGAGCGTTATCGGCGGTCGTCTGCGCCGTGACCGCGTCGCTGATCATGCTTACGCCCTGAGGGAGGTCAGCAGGCAGCTCAGCCGATGTCACTGGGAAGAACGCCACTTCGCGTGCGGTAGCTCCCTGGGTCGCCGGAGTGAGCATGTACTCGATCAACTGCTCGGCGCCTGCCCTGTTGGGGGCCTTTTCGGGGATGCCCAGGCCCGCGAGCACAGGCATATAAGCCAGCCCCTTCGGCCCACTCGGCGCGGGGAAGAGCACGAAGTCATCGGGCCGCTGAGCTACAGCATCCTTGAGGCGAGCAACATGGTCCATGGTCACCCATACTTCGCCCGAAAGCAGAGGCTCCTGCATGAACTGGTAGGTGGTAGATTGCGGGTTAGTGTATTGCCACAGGTCCTTGACGTAAGTCCACATCTGCACCGCTTCGGGTGATGCATAGGCCGTGATGTTCCTACCTGTGAAAGCCGGGTAGAGATAGCCCTGGAATATGCGGTGGATCAGGCCTGTCGGGCCGGCTGGAAGTCCGAACTTACGCTCGCCTGTGGCCTTCTGTATGTTGGCAGCCCACTCCTTCATCTGATCGTAGGTCAGCTTGTTGACGTCAGCGCCCTGTGGGAGGTGAGGCAGGGCCTCCTTGTTGGCCGCGCCGATATAGGTGGCCTGCATCCAGGGGATGTAATACTGCTTGTCAGTACCCATCTTGCCAAGTTCCATAAAGTCGTCGCTGATGCCTGTCGCCTTCACTTTGGCGGCAAGATCAGTCAGGTCTGCCATCGCGCCTTCCTGGATGAAGGGGGGGAAATCGCCGTGCAGGCCGCCCACCAATGAGATGGTGACGTTGCCTGTTTTATGCTCCGCAAGCAAGCGGTCCACAAAGGGGGCCGTATCTTCGGGTAGATACTCGACCTGGCCTTTGAAGTCCTTCAGGATGACGCCGCGCAGCTTCTCACCCTCTTCAACGGGGCGCATCTGGGTGGAAAGCCATACTATCTCACCGGGATCTCCGCCGCCCGCGGCAATTGTGGGTGTTTCGTCCTGGGCCATGCCGGTGGTAGCGGTAGCGTCCGTCATGGCTGTAGGCTCGCCCCCAGGCGCAGCGCCCGTGGTACTGGTCGGCGCCGGGGTGGTAGGTTGGCCGCTGTCACAGGCAGTGAGTGCCAGCACAAAGACCATAAAGAAAATGTAGATGATATTGGCTCGCCTCGGTCGTGATCTCCTCATTAACGTCCTCCTTTGGCTTGGGCTAACTGGATGGATCGTGGCAATGGGGCATGGTATAGGCAAAGGTGGGGCCGTAGAAAGGCCAGGGTGTGTTGTCTGCCGAAATGGGTGTGCCAATAGGCAGCAGGTATACGTATATACCTGCGGCATTATCTACCCGTACATCTTGGTATCGGCAGCCATCGGGCTGTATGCCGACATGTGTGCAGGTGCCAATCGATAATCCATGCAGTCAGTTACGATACGTAGGTTCCCTGCCCGAAGATTGTAAACCAATTACCGCTG
>JBBRVL010000462.1:0-2910 GCA_038246925.1 Chloroflexia bacterium | reverse complement strand
GGCCTGGTTGTAGATGTAGAGAGCTATCTGCTGGGTGAGGTCGCGGTGGGCTTTGGTATCGCCGGTTATGGCGCTCACGTCGAGGGAGTTGAGGCCGAGCTGACGCACGAGCGGTGGGATATCTGGAGTGTGGTATAGCTCGCTACGGGTCTCGGTGGCCATGATGTCAACGAAGAGAAGCGCAGGATCGAGGAGGGTGCTGCCTATCCGACGTCTGATTAGCTCAGCTTGCGGGACCTGGCCGCCGACGAGTAGAGGGTTAGAAGGGGGCTTATCGCGGAAGGCTTCTTCAAGTTGTTCAGGTTTGGGGATGTGCCTTTGGAGCACCTCACCGAAGGCACCAACTAGCTGTGTGGAAAAGTAGAGGACTCGGAAGCAGTTCTCTTTGGGGAAGGCTCGGCCAGGACCGTTGATGCGTGGGTCGTCCCAGCGACCACGGAAGGGAGTGCTCCAGGGAGGCGGGTCGAAGAGAGCGAGTTGGTCTTCACTGCGCTTGGCAGCAACGCGGTAGACCGGCTCCGACGGCGGAGGGATCACTCTCACGTGGGGTGGGGGTTAGCCTACAGCTACGAAGGAGCGCGCCGCAGCCAGGGCCTCTTCCAGTTCGCCTTCACGGATGGCTTTGGCGGGCATGGTGAAGTCAAGCTGAGGCTCGGTGCCGATAAACCAGGTCTCAGCCACACCAGGGGCTTCGAAGTGGCTGATCAGCTTGAGTACCTCGTAGGCGGTTAGAAGACGGCGCTTACCCTCCTGGCGTATATCCTCGATGTCGCCTTTGGCCCAGCGGTAGATAGTACGCTCGCTCTGGCTGGTCATGTATGCTACAAGCTGAGTGGAGAGGGACTGTTGTAGAGTACGTGCCATATGGCTGAGGGGGGTACGAATCACCTCTCTGTGTAGCTCACTTACAGTATGATCGAAATCGCCCTCGCGCCGTTCTATAGCATCGAGGTCGGGGGTAATAGAAGTCGGCTCTGCATCTATAACGGCACCACGAGTGGCTGCGTTCATGCGTCTGGCTGTCATGTAGATGCTCCAATCTTCGGAAATGTCATAGCAAATGTCATAGTTATGTCAGTAATATATACTAGGTTAGCTAACCTTGTCAATACACTAATACTGGAAATCGGATGCGGAAAGTGCGGATCGTGCAAAACCCACGATGAAAACTATTGATCTAACATCCACAATATGCTACACTAAGGCATCCACCTTCTGGCGACAAGGAAGCCGCGCGGTGGGTGACCGAAGCGCCAGGCTAGAGTACCCGCGGCTGACGCGCGGGAAGGAAGCCAGTATGCTTGATACGCCTACTCAAGAGAGGCACAATGGCGAGGAAGGCGATCGGCACGGCCTGCTACCCCAGCAAGGTGAGCGGATACTCTTAATCAACCCCCCGTTTACGATACAAGATTACATTGGGCCAGGTGGCAGCAGCCTATAACGTTGCTGAAACTGGCGACGTATTGCCGCCGAATCGGCGCTGAGGCTCGATTGATCGATATGCTGTATCCGCAGAGGGGGACAGTTATACGTAAACAGCGCGTAGACATCTTGCAAGTAGACGAGCTGCCAGTGAATAAGTGGCGGTTAAGTGGCGGTTTGGGATGACGAAGTCTATACTTGTCCAGCGGCTGCGAGCAACATATAAGGAAGGGTGGCGGCCAAGCAGAGTATATGTGGAGTGCTATACGGCGTTCTGGTGGGAAGGGGCCAAGGAGGTAATAGAATGCGTGAAGCAGCGCTTCCCTCGGGCAATATCGTCGTAGTCCCGTGCAGTAGCCGGGTAGAGTACACGATTTAGAGTTGCAAATGCTTTGCCTGTGGTCTTCGGTCCTACTTGTCGATAGGGATGTGGAGCAGGTCTGCCGCTTTCCGCTTGGCGACTTCACCACGTCGGTCATAGCGTGAAGTTGTCTGTACTGACGAGTGTCCGGCCAGCTTCTGCACCGTTGACAGGTCAGCCCCTGCATCGAGCAGGTCACCGATCATAGTCCTACGGAAATCATGGGGTGTAAGGTGCTTGCACCCGGCGGAAGTGGCAGAAATCAGGTAAGCGCGTGGCGTTGGGGTGGCTCATCGAGTAAGTTTATGGGAAATTGCACCATTCTCCCAAGGAATACTCATGAATTGCCCTCATTGTCTGTCCATAGCAACTACCCTCCTTGTCGGGAAGACATCGCTCGGTTAGGTTATCGCACTTTTCGCTGCTCGCAGTGTCGTCGCAAGTTCAATGAACGCACCCGCACTCTTTACAATCATCTCCAGTACCCAACCGACATTGTACTTCTGGTTGTCCTGTGGCGTCTGAGGTACAAACTCAGCCTTCGAGATGTTGCCGAGATGTTCTTGGAGAGAGGGTTCGAATTTACGCACGAAGCAGGGCGTGACTGGGAGGGGCGCTTTGCTCCACTCATCACATCATCACACAGCAACTACGTGCCAAGTGTCGGGGCAAAGCCGGGAAATCATGGTATTGCGACGAGACTTATGTGTTATGTGCGTGTCAGCGGCAAGTGGTGCTACCTGTACCGGCACTCGATCGAGATGGCAACTTGGTCGATTCGATGCTCTTGGAGCACAGAGATATGGTCTCCGCCAAGAGGTTCTTCATGGGAGCCAAGGAAGTTGTCGGCCATAAGCCGACACGGGTGACCACGGACGGGCATGACTCTTATCCTCGGGCCATACGCAGAGTCTTGGGGCGTAAAGTCGCGCATCGTAGGAGCCGCTTTCTTAACAATCGGCTGGAGCAAGATCACCGAGGCATCAAGCAGAGATATTATTCAAGGAAGGTCTATTAGGTCTATGGATTTGGCTCATTTGAGGGGGCATCACGATTTTGTCTGGCGTTCGATGAACAGCGAGATTATTTTAGATGTCGTACCAGACCGAAACAAAAGGTGCCTT
>JBBRVL010000461.1:0-2918 GCA_038246925.1 Chloroflexia bacterium | reverse complement strand
TTATTGAAGAAGCCGTAAACCGAGTGGGCAAGGTAGCCGCCCGGAATGAAGCTGCCGAACGTGTTTGTGAACTGCGTCCAGTTCGTTATGAAAGTCGGCTGGTTGATAGGGCCACGCTCCGCGAAGCCGACGAAAGCCGCGAGTGCTGTTCCGACGCCTTCAATCGGTTTACTACCCTTATCAACTTCTTCGACGTATACGCCAGGTGTTAAGTAACTTGTAGCCATTTTGCTCCTTTCAGATTATCTGAGTGTCAGTTTTCGGTGTTGCGGGCAGATTGTCGCCCCTGGTTCCGATCCGAAACTGTTTGGGCCCGGTCCTTCTTCTCTACTCCCTGGCGTCACCTCCTGCGGCTGGCGCCGCGCTCACGCGAGGCCGGTCCGGGATTATCATCCCGCGCCTCGCTTGTACCGGCTACTCCCTTTGACTCTTCGGGCAGTACGATGTCATAACTGTCGCCGGGAACGTCAAGCTGGCGCTCTACCTGCTCGCCGTCAAGCGTGGCGCGCAAGGTATATCGCCCTTTGGGTATGCTGAGGAATTTGAATTGCCCTGCTTCATCGCTCTGAGTTACGATGCCACTTTCGACCAGCGTTACATCAGCCAGAGGAACGGGCCTTGCTGCGTCGCCCTTTCCTCTCATAACCCAACCGCCAATCTGCACGGTTGGAAGCTCATAGCTATTCCCAGGATCGTGTGCTGGATGGACACGTACGCGCCGGGTAAGAACGAGGGGTATCTCGGCGAACTGCTCTGTGTCCAGGGCAACAGTGAGAATGACACTCACGGAGGGCTTCACGTGAACTTCCATCCCGCTCCAGAAGTCGGAGGGGTTCTTGAAAACGCTTTCCGGTTGGGCAACCTTAATCGGCATAGGCCACGCCTGTGTCGCCAGGTCGCCGTCAAGAAACTCCATCGGCACCTGCGTGTATCGCATCAAGGCAGAGAGCACGCGCCAGAGTAATCGGTGCTCGTCCTCAATCGCATTGGCCCAGGCCGTGATCATGAACGACACGTCGATACGATAAGGCATTCTGCGACGTGTAACTGAATGGCCTCCGCCGTCACGCTTGGCGACAGCGTTTCGACCATACTCCCAATCTGTGCGCCGTAACTCATGATTCTCGATAATATGATAGAGGTAGCAGTTAACTGTAGGGCGAGAGAGAGAGGACTTCCATTCGCTGTTGGGGGCATCGAACACCACGTCGATTTCAGAGGTGTCAAGGGGTACACCTTCCACCAGAATCTTCTTTACCAGCTCGCACAGGTCATTGAACATCAGGATTTATCCAGGTCCGACGCATCTTGTGTTTCAGCTACTCCAGATAGGTCGTCTTCGGGCGCAGGGTCCGCCCCATCCAACGAGAACGGCAGTGCAAACTCTTCGTTGACTGAATATTGAGAAATAAAGTCGAGCATTTCCTGGAGGGTCCTGAAGCGTCGCTTGTTCCGTGAGGCGACATGCTGTATGTGGCCAGAGCGCCAGGTGCCATCCGTTTCGACCCACAGCCGTAGAATGAAGGAACTATAGTGCCCCACATCAACTCCATCAACGACCCGGCCAAATACAAAGCGCTACACAACCACAACATTAGGATTTGTGGCTGGTCAGAAAGACAATATCAAACAGCCGTTTGACATACGTTAGCCGGGCGTTAGTTGAATGCGTTCTGGAAGGGAGGTTCGGCTATAATTGTGATACAGTCTGCGGATAGAGTCTATTGAGGAGGCGTGAAGTGGAACCTGTTCGAGTGCGGAGGTGGCAAGGCGAGCACCCCGTGAACGAAGCAAGATTGCGTGAATTATTAGCGGCGGAGAACCTGGAGGCTTATACTTGGTCCAATGGACGTGGAGATACCTACGGACCACATGACCATAAATACCACAAGGTCATCTATGTGGTAGAAGGTTCTATAACATTTGGTTTGCCCGATACAGGCGAAGAGATTCTACTGCATGCGGGTGACAGGCTAGACTTACCTGCGGGCATCGTCCACAGCGCGGTCGTTGGCCCCGGAGGCGTGACTTGCCTTGAGGCGCACCGAAGCAGCTAACCAGGTCCGCTAACCTATAATGAGGCTAGGAATTGTTTGCAGCTTCCTTTTCCTTTATGGACACGTCGATAGTCTCACGATCACCCTCCGCCTGGCTGGGCTTATCAGGCGTCTGGACCTGCGGGGTGGCAGAATGCCCGTCGCCCTCGTGTGAACTGCCTGTGGCCTGTTCTTCACGTTCGTCAATGTCTGTTTCTTTCATACATAGCTCCTTCGGTGTTGAACCGCCCCATAGCAGCAAGGGGCGTACCATGTTCCGGGTTGAGGAGTAAATGCTCTGCCTGCAATACCGGCCTTAGAGCTTATTGGGCATTCGACAAATCTTTTGTGTTTACGGGATATGTCGCGCACGGGCTGTTGTCGGCCCTATGCTGTCTGCAACCATCTAACCTATTCATTGACATCGAGGCTTGTATCTAGCAGGGCATCCGGTTCACCGGGGATCCGAACACGAACTATGACCCTCCAGGCTCCCGCTCGCTCGAAACTTATCTTAGAGATCAGGCTGCCGTCCCCTGTATCGCCTTGCGTCAGGTCAAACTCTGGTGTGCTTTGCCCGCTTGATGGGTGTTCCAGAGTAGCGCGTCCGGTTGCCCCTTCGACCGATTTACCACCAGCGTCGACAATTCTTACTCGAAGTATGTTATCGCCAACGACAGGAGGGCTAGGATCCGTCGAGACACGTACCTCCACGAGCCGCCACGGTCTTATCGTAACGGTGCCGTCTGCTCCCCTTATTAACCTGAAGCCAACCTTCACGTCTTGAGAAGCGCTCCTTTGTGCGATTACTGCCACCAGGTAAGTAGCAGCAGGAGTAGTAAGCAAGCTTGAGGACCGCCATGTACTCTGGTCTTCCGATGA
>JBBRVL010000460.1:0-2953 GCA_038246925.1 Chloroflexia bacterium | reverse complement strand
TGTCTTTGCCGCCCCCGGCTCAGCCAGTTACTGTACGCGAGGAGATAACCCCCCTTATTCTTCACAAAGCCCCTTCCAAATCAGCACAGACGGTGGGACCAACTGGCTAGATGCAGCGCCACTTAGCGCAGCCTTTTCTGTTGAACACCTCTACGAATATAAGGTGCAAGGGCAGGGCATGCCATTGGAGTTCCGCGTAAAAGACCATACGGGAAATGACAATTACGGCAGGTTACGAATCATGATCAGAATGCCATGATCTACTGATACCGATACCTGAAGAAAGAGTGGCCGCATCTAAGTGGGCTATAACTTTCGTCGGACAAATAGAGGGAGATTTTGTGGCACTAGTATGCTCTAGGGCGATCTCTGAAAACAAGGGTCAGCGCGTGCGACCCCATTTAGAAGGAATAATTGCGCGGGTGCATGGGTCGTCCCGCGGTAAGAGTATGCTGGTCATTTGCACTATCACCGTTCTTGCCTCTTTATTGCAATTACGGTTTCCATTAGTGGATGCGAAGGCAATTCAATCGCCTGTTAGTCAATTCATGCCATCCGAGCAGAGGCAACCCTCCGTCGTTGCGGCTGCTGAGGAAATATGGTTGGAGACCAGACAGCCGAGCGATGCATCCGGGTTCTACCCTGCGCGATCCGCAAAGCCTCTAGGGAAAGGAAAGAACGCCAAAGTCACCGTATCAGGTACATACAGCGCTTGGATGGAAAGCTGGTGGCAGGAGAATTGCAAAGGTGTCCCCGAAGCTAAACCGCAATTCCCTACTCAGGTGTCGCCAAGTGGGCCGCAAAATGGACCTGTGGGGCTGGACGCGGAGTTTATGTTTGCTTCACCCAAGGGGAGCATATACTGCACCGGCACGGGGAACCCACCGACTCCCTCGAAATCGCCGTTTCAGGTGAGCATGGACAATGGTGTCACTTGGACGAAGCCACCGTTAGTGAAGAGTGGCTACATGTCTAACCATATATACGCCTACCTGGTGCAGGGCCTGAGCTTCCCACTACAGTTCAGGATAGACGACTTCGCCCTGGAAGATAACTACGGTAGGTTGAAAATTACCGTTGAGGAAGTCGCAGCGCCAGCCCAACCTACTGCGCTCCCAACGAGCTATACCTTCCCACAAACCGGCTTTACGGTTTCGGCGCGCATATGGGAGACGTGGCAGGGTGCACACACGTTCGAGGAGAGCCTGTTCATCAACGGTTATCCAATCACGAACCTACGCTCAGAAGTCTCACCAACAGACGGCAAAACATACCAGACCCAATGGTTCGAGAGAGCACGCTTCGAGCAACACCCAGAGAACAAAGCTCCGAATGACGTACTGCTAGGTCTACTGGGAGCGAGCGCCGCTCAGAGCAGGCAAAACGAAGGTCCATTTAAGGTCATCACTAACCCTGGGAGCGGGCTACAATGGTTCCGCGAGACACAACACACGCTTGGTGATGCAAGCGGGGGCGGGCGAGCGATAGCTGCTGTCTGGTCGAAGCTGGGCGGCCTTCCTCAATTTGGATACCCCATTTCGCAGCCTTTTATGGAAAAGAACCGCGAGGATGGAAAGAGCTATCTGGTGCAATACTTCCAACGCCAGCGCTTTGAGTATCACCCCGAAAACAAGAGCACGAGCTTTGAAGTGCTATTGGGTAGGCTAGGAACTGAACAGGTAGGGACTAAGACGGCTAACCCTTGAAAGGGTTGTTAGGTTCTCGCGTACTGTCGGGGCTTGGACGGCGGTATTGTGCGTGTGCGTAGAGGCGCGAACTCGGTATGTGCGTCGGGTATTATCGGCCAGAGGCTGCTTATTGAGCCACTCTAGATAAGTGACCAGCACAACGGTGGGCGTCAAGGCAGTAGGCAGGGTCGAGATATTGATATCGGTTTTGGTCTTGGTTTTGATACTCATAACCCACACGTCCTGTTATCGGATGTATTCGGGGTGGTTTAACAACCCGGATCTTGCGCGTTATCAGCAGTATATCACAAGGTAACCATCTGATAATCAGACTTATCGGATGTTTTTCTCTCTGCTGTGCAAGCTGTATAATATGAAGAATGAAGCGATGGGAGGGCTAGAACTGGCAGGGGCTGGGACCGGATGGGCAGATCCAGCTGATGGCTGGCATATCTGTGGCATATTTAGGGTGAACTCGGATCAAACGATCTCTAGCCACACCACAAGAAGACCAAGAACAAGAAGGTGGAAACACTATGACTATGACGATGACAATCAGTGCTGACCCTGTGCCTCTTCATGTTGATGCGTCTGGAACGATCCGGGTCGCTGGGACACGGCTCACGCTGGAAAGTCTTCTTGCCTTATATCAGCAGGGCAGTGGTAAGACACCTGAAGAGATTGCGGCGTGCTTCGACGGTATCGCTCTCGCAGACGTCTATGCTGTGCTTAGCTACTACTTGCATCACCAGGCAGAAGTCGATGCCTACCTCGCCCAGCAAGAGGCCGCCAGTGAAGCCGTCTGGCGAGAGTTGGAAGCACATGGACCTGCAAAGGCGAATCCTTTCCGCGAACGCGTGCTCTCTCAGCGAAACTCTCAGCGTAAGCCGAAACAGCCGAGGGAGGACTAGGGCGTGTGGCGCTTGGCCCTCGATCAGAACTTCAATCAAGACCTATTCAACGCCGTCAAGAAAGAATACAGCAAGTATGTGGAGCATGGGGACCCTGACCGGGACTTGGACGTAGTGCGGCTTTTTGATGAGGGGTTGAGCGAAGCCTTGGACGAGGACGTGCTGGAATGGGCGGCGGGGCAGGGAAGGATTGTGCTCACCCATGACGTGAAGACTATGGTGCCCCTTGCTAACGCTCGAGTTAGAGAGGGCTTGAGTATGCCGGGAGTTATCGTAGTCCGTCCCACAGCGGCAAATGGCCTGGTAGCCGAGGATTTGTGTATCCTGCTCGGCGCTAGTACGCCCGAAGAGTGG
>JBBRVL010000459.1:0-2960 GCA_038246925.1 Chloroflexia bacterium | reverse complement strand
TCCGTTCACACCAACGCATCTGCGCGAGCTGGGACTGGAGCACACCTCTGCGTGGATGAGTCTCGGCCAGATCACGGAAATCATCGCCATGCTGACGTTGCCCACACTTCTGCATCGTTGCCATTTCAAGACGGTCCTGAGCGCGGGGCTTGCCTTCGGTGTGCTGGCGATGGTATTCGCCCTCGGCAAGCGGGCTGCTCCGGCGTTGTCGGTGCTATTTGGATCGGGAGTGGCTATGGCCGTGTTGGGGAGTGTTGGCGCGCTGCCACCCACGGTGTCCGACCGCTTCGGCCTGCTTTTCAGTCAGCTCGGCGTGTTCGACCCGCGCGGTATCACGCCTACGCCCGAAAACTATGCCATCGTCGAGCGGATGGTCCACTGGCAGGTAGCGGGCAACATGTTCTTGTCTAATCCCTGGTTCGGCGTAGGGATAGGCAACTTCAACGTGCTGTTCAACACCTTCGGCGTGCAGGGCTGGCCCTACTCGCGGGGGCACGCGCACAACTACTACCTGCACCTTCTGGCCGAAACCGGCATAGTGGGGCTTACGTTCTATGCTGTGGCGCTTATCACAATCGCTGTTGTAGCTATCAAAGCTCTGCGCCGTGTGCGGGTCGCGGGCGATACTTACGCTGAGGCGGTGGTCATTGGCGCGTTAGGTATATTCGTTACGTTCACTGTACACAACATCTTCGAGAACCTGCACGCGCTCAACATGGGAATACATTGGGGCGCGGCTTTGGCGTTGTTTACGCTGGTGGGCAGGCCCGATAAGGAGAACGAATGGAAATCCTAGTCACCGGCGGGGCCGGGTTTATTGGCTCGCATACTGTTGAGGCTCTGCTGGCGCGGGGCGAGCGTGTTATCGCCCTCGACAACTTCAACGACTTTTACGATCCTGAGCGCAAGCGGCGCAACATCGCGCCCTTCCTCTCCAACCCGAACTTTCGCCTGGTGCAGGGCGACATCCGCGATCGCACGATGCTCGAACATCTTTTCACTACCGAGCCGATCCGCCGCATTGTCCATATCGCGGCGATGGCGAACCCACGCTTTTCAATCAAAGACCCTCTGCTCTATGAAGAGGTGAACGTGACGGGCACTCTCAACCTGGTGGAGATTGCCGTGCGACAGGGTGTTCAACACTTCGTATTTGCTTCTTCATCATCTATTTACGGAGGGGATGCCCCCGTTCCGTACAAAGAGGACGCACGCACAGATCGCCCTCTTTCGCCGTATGCGGCTACCAAGAAGATGTCAGAGGTGCTGCTTTACACATTCCACTATCTTTATGGGCTGCCGGTCACGGTGCTGCGGTTCTTCACCGTATATGGCGAGCGTGGGCGGCCTGATATGGCCGTATATCTATTCACCGACTGGATAGCCCGCGATCAGCCTGTGCGTCTCTTCGGCGATGGCTCTCAGAGCCGCGACTACACCTACGTAGAGGACACTGTTTCGGGCGTGGTTGCCGCCCTCGACCGGCCCTCCGGCTACCAGATCTATAACCTCGGCAACTCCAACCCTCAGACGAACGCCCACCTCATCGAGGTGATTGAGCGCACACTCGGCAAGAAAGCGACTATCGAAAAGCTTGACTACCCCAGCGCCGATCCTATCATCACCTGCGCCGACATCACCCGCGCCCGCGTCGACCTCGGCTACAACCCCAAGGTCCTACTGGAAGAAGGCGTGCCCCGCTTTGTGCGCTGGTATGAGCAAGAGATGAAGCGGGAATGAGTGACGAGTAACGAGTGGTGAGTAATGGCTATCCCTTCAGCCTTTGTCATTTTGAACGAAGTGAAGAATTCGTACTAAGAGGCTGTAGTAAGGAAACGGATTCTTCACTTCGTTCAAAATGACAAGAAGAATTGGGTTCACTGACCACGGAACACTGACCATTCAGCGCTCACCACTCACCACTCATAACTAATATTATGGCCTGTGCTATCTTTTTGCTGCTAGCGTCGTTATAATTATCGGCATGGGTCCTGAAACTAAATGGAAAGGACCTGTGCGGGAATCATCGGATTACTATCTTTCCCCTGGGTGTTGCCTGGGTTCAAGCAAGTGGTCCCGGTGAGACCGCACCTCGTAATAACGGCAGACTTGAGGCAATACGCTTCTTTTCATCTGTCGCAGGGCTGAGAAACGAGGGCATGCGGTGTCAGAACCGGACGATGAACGTTCGTGTGTAGAAAGGGCGCGTACGGGTGATCCCGAGGCAGTCGGTTGGCTGTATGAGCGCTACTTTGACCGCATTTATAAGTACATTTATCTCAAAGTTGGCGACCCGACCGATGCCGAGGATATCACCGAGCAGGTGTTCCTCAAGATGATCGAAGGTATAGCCGGTTTCCAATGGCAGGGGTCGTCGTTTTCGTCTTGGCTCTACCGTATCGCTCATAACCAGGTGGTTGATACGCTCCGCCAGCATACGCGCAGGCCCCAGGTTCCCATTGAGCCTATTGCTGATCTCTTGCCTTCCGAAGGGGACGACCCCCAACGCCTCGCCGAGAGGAGTGACTTCCGCGATCATCTGCGTGAAGCGATGAGCCAGCTAACCGACCTGCAAGCCCAGGTCATCTCGCTAAAGTTCGGTGGAGAGATGAGCAACGCCGAGGTGGCACACGTGCTCGACCGTACTGAGGGCGCAGTAAAAGCTCTGCAATACAGCGCCTTGCAGAACCTACAAAAATTGATGGCGCAGTTCGATTATCGATCCGGCATGGACGCATAAACACTGAATAAAGAAGGAAGTAGTGGCAAGAGTAACGATACAAGACGCGCTTGATTACTGTCTGGGCAACCCGGACGGCCTCAGCGTGGAGCAGTTACTGGCAAAGTTCCCCGAATACCGGGATGAACTTCAGCCGATGCTTGTCTTGAGCGCCAACATCGTTACTCTCGAACCTCCGCCCGTCCCCCTTGAGCGCCGGATGGCAATGAAGCAGCGCCTT
>JBBRVL010000458.1:0-2962 GCA_038246925.1 Chloroflexia bacterium | reverse complement strand
GCTTCCCTCTCAGCGCAGTCTGAACTAACAAGCTGCTGAATATTCAAAGAGCAGCAAGCACAAACCTGGTATTTCTCACAGCGAAACCTTCTTGAGAATATCAGCACACCCTTTAGTCAATTACGTATGCCACGAATCAACGCATTATACAAATACCCTGCGTAACTGATAAGTAGTATACCCCAATCAAGCTACCTCGCTCCGTACTGCATCCCACCCAGGTGCCTCACCATCCCTTTCAACTCCATCATGGTGAGCACCGCACTTACGGTGGAGGGAGGTAAGCCGCTCTTGTTGGTTAGCTCGTCTACGTGCTGGGAGGTATCTTGCAGGAGTTCGAGCAGCAGACGCTCGGTCGGGTCGTTGGGGAGGGCGCGCACCGCTTCTACGTGCTCGGAGACCATGCGGATGTCTAATTCCTCAAGGATGTCCTCCACCGAGGTAATGCATTTGGCCCCTCGCTTGATTAGAGCATTAGGCCCATCACTCATGCGGCTGGTGATAGGGCCGGGCACAGCGAACACCTCTCGGTTTTGTTCGAGGGCAAAGCTGACGGTGATGAGCGCGCCGCTCTTGTCGCCAGCCTCTACCACGACTATGCCGAGCGACAGGCCAGATATAATACGATTACGGACTGGAAAGTTCATAGCGTCGGGCTGCGTGCCGAGCGGGTACTCTGATACTATTGCGCCGAAGCCTTCGTCAACGATGCGCTTCGCCAGGTTGCGATTCTCAGGGGGATAAAGCACGTCCAGGCCCGAACCTAGCACGGCAATTGTGCGCCCACCCGCATCGAGGGCGGCTGTATGGGCCACGGTGTCGATGCCTCTCGCCAGGCCGCTCACCACCGTAACACCCGCCTCGGCAAGCCCTGCCGCCAGCTTCGCGGTCGCCTCTCGCCCATAAGTGGTTGCTCGCCTGGTGCCGACCACGGCAACTGCCCACGCATCCGCCGGGGTCAGTTCTCCAAGCGTATAGAGCACGGGAGGCGCGTCGTCAATTTCCTTCAGGCGCTCGGGATAATGCTTGCTTTCCCACGACAGCACATCCACCCCCGCTGCTTCGAGCTTGCCTAGCTCGGCCTCGAAGTCGAACGATCTGCGGAGGTTGAGGAGAGAGGCAGCGGCCCTGGCATCCAGCCCCGCAGCAAGCAAGTCGCTCAGATTGGCATTCCATGCAGACCGCGCGTCGCCAAACTGCTCCAAAAGCAGCCGCATACGGGCAGGTCCAATACCCGCCACCTTACTCAATGCCAGCCAGTAGGCCGCGTTGCCGTCCATAATTTAGATTTTGGATTTTAGGTTTTGGATTTTGGATTTCCTCTTTGTGGATGGGCTATCCGGCTACGATTTTAGATAAACCCTTTACGGATTACATGCTATTATCTTACAACCCAAAATCCAAAATCCAAAATCCAAAACCCTACGGATTACACCCCGGGAAGAACGTGTTAGCCACAATCTTCGAGGCCTGTCCCCTGGTGACGTTGTTGGTTGGGCGGAAGTATGGCCTGTTGTTGACACAAGGCTCGCCGGCCCCTCCGCATGGATAGCCGCTCATGATGTTGCGCGAGGCGAGGCGCTGGATGAACTGGTAAAACTGGTTGCTCGGCGGCACATCCTGGAAGGTCTGTATGGTCTGCGTCTCAGCGAACCCGGCGGCGTTCGACACTATCTTGGCGATCTGCGCCCTGGTCGCGTTGGCGTTAGGTCGGAAATATGGCCTGTTATTGACGCATGGCTCCCCGGCCCCTCCGCATGGGTAGCCGCTCATGATACCGCGGGCGGTCAATCTCTGTATCGCTGCATAAAAAGTGTGGGAAGTGGGCACGTCCTGGAAAGTCTGGCCCGACACAGGTTCAGCATAGCCCGCGGCGTTATTCACCATCTTGGCAAGCTGGCCCCTGGTAATCGCAGTGTTGGGTCTGAATGTCCCATCCGCATAACCGCTAATCACACCACGGCACGCTAGACAGCGAACCGGCGTGTAGAAGGGCGATGTAGGGGGTACATCCGAGAATTGTAGGCCACATGGAGACTGGCAATTCGTCACGTTCAAGGTATAACCGGGGCAGCCCGCGTTTACGTCTATCTCATGCACCACGACCACGAAGGTAGCCCCGGCAGGCACAGTGAACGAATAGGTGCCCATTGGATTAGGGCTGATCCCTATATCGGCCAGGTAGTTACTGCAGAGGTTGTTAGGGTTGTAGCTGCCAAGATAAGCTGTACTAAACAGGTAGCGCGAGCCTGTGCAAGAACCCGCGTCTATGCTCACCGTGTAGCACGAAGCCGAGCCGGATGTGTTCACAAAGGTATAGGAGTCATAGTGCCTGGGCAGCGAATCGACCAACATCGAGCAGGTCTTGGGAGTCTGGCAGCTACTCGCCACCCCGTCGCGGTTGATGCGTCCTGTCTGCACCGGGTCTGTGACGAGGATCGAGCCAGTGAGCACGCCCGAATTGAAGCAGGGCACAGGAGTTGGAGTGCGTGTAGCCGTGGGCGTAGCTGTCGGCTGCTGGTGCTTTCCTTCCCCAGATTCCTTTTCCTGCGCTCCCGCGGGCTTTCCCGCCATAAGTAGCTGGCCGAGCAGCAACAGCAGCGAGAAGAGAATGCCCACAATAAAATACCGCCAGACTACCGCGCTTCCCTCATGTTTCTCAACCATCTGATCTACTCCCTTCCTGCCTATAAATTATGAATTATGAGTTTTGAGTTTTGAATTACTGAGAAGCCCATCAATTCATAATTCAAAACTCCGATATGCTTTGTCATCGCCCCATCAGCTTCGACGGTAGAGGTGCCGTAGTACCAGTCATGCCTGGATCTGTCTCAGGCCTGTAGGGGGGCGGCGTCGGCCTCGGCGTATCTATTGGCGGCGTTGTAGGCCTCGGCGTATCTATCGGCGGCGCGGTCGGCCTGGGCGTATTGGTGGGTGGAGGTACAGGCGTATTGGTTGGCTG
>JBBRVL010000457.1:0-2979 GCA_038246925.1 Chloroflexia bacterium | reverse complement strand
TGGCCGCATGGGATCAGGGCACCGAGCCTTCCCACGACGACGCCCTGTCGCACCTGTTCGCACAGGAGAAGAGCATTCCAGAGACACAACCCAACACCGATGGCCCACGCCTCACGATGCAGCAGTCGATCAAGCAGACGCTCGAAGACGAGATGAGCCGCGACCCAAGCATCCTGGTGTTCGGAGAGGACGTTGGGGCGTTCGGCGGCGTGCATCGCGTGACGGACGGACTTCAAGCGCGCTTTGGTGAAACGAGGTGCTTCGACACAAGCCTGAACGAAGAAGGCATTATCGGGCGCTCGATAGGCATGGCGATGAACGGCCTGCGCCCCGTGCCCGAAATACAGTTCCGCAAGTACGCCGACCCCGCCCACGAGCAGATAACCGATTTGGGCACTATCCGCTGGCGCACACATGGGAGGTTCGGCGGGCCTGTAGTCCTTCGCATCCCGGTTGGCTACCAATTGATGGGCGGCGACCCCTGGCACGCGGTGTGCGGCGAGGCGGTATTCGCCCACCTCCCCGGCTGGAAGATCGCCTACCCCTCGACCGCCGCCGACACCGTTGGCCTCCTCCGCACCGCACTCCGTGGCGACGACCCGGTGGTCTTCCTCGAGCACCGCCTCCTCTACCGCTCCCGCGAAGCGAACACAACTTACCCAGGTCCCGACTACCAACTACCCTTCGGCAAAGCCCGCGTAGCCAGGCAAGGTAACGATGCGCTGATAGTCACCTGGGGTGATACCGTCCACCGCTCCATCGAAGCCGCCAACACAGTAACACAGAGTACAGGCGCGGAAGCTCGGGTATTAGACCTGCGCACAGTAGTCCCCTGGGACAAAGAGGCCGTCATGGAAGCGGTCAAAGAGATTGGCCGCGTGCTGATCGTTCACGAAGATACGATCACCTGCGGCTTCGGAGCCGAGATCGCCGCCCAGATCGCCGACGAAGCCTTCATGTATCTCGACGCCCCGGTCAAACGAGTAGCCTGCGCCGACGTCCCCTCCCCCACCCACCACAACCTATTTGAGGCGGTCATGCCGACCACGCAAAGGATCCAAAAGGCGTTGGAGGAGTTGGTCAAGTTTTAAGACAGCCTAACAAAACCCTTATATGTAGGGGCGAACCTTGTGTTCGCCTTGTGGGTTGTCAGCCAATGGGCACGAACGAACACAATCCCCCCGCTACGCTCATGCCCCTACATGATTGCCTATAATTGAGGTTTTGTTAGGCTCTCTAAGGTACGTGAGCGTAGAAACGTCGTACGGGTTCCTACTCGTTCTCGCCGGGCAGATGTTGGAGATTATCCCTGATCCAATCCGCGAATTGGTCTTCAGTTGTCGACGAACGGTCATGGCTGGAAAGATAATCCACTATGCGCTCGCCGAACTCACGTGGGCGACTATTGACTAAGTACCCATTGAGTTGCAGGAAAACGATACCCGCCGCGAAAGCCACCCGCTTGTAGCCATCCACGAAAGAATGCGCCTGGGCAATGCCAAGTATGAGCAGCGCGGCCTGTTTGGAAAGGTCGGCTTCCTCATAGTGAGCAGCCATCTGTGGGCGCATCATGGCACTATCGAGTAGGGCTTCGCCGTTGTCGCGCAAGAGAGCACTCTGGCCGTACTGAGCCATGATCTCCTGGTGCATGGCAATCACATCCAGAACGCTGTGGTGCCTGAAGGGTTGGGCGGACATCTATCCTGCCCTAGTTCTCGCCCAGGTAATCGTAGTCTTCCTTGTAGAGGCGCATCGAGCGCTCGAAAGCAATCCGCACATCTGGGTCCATCTGCACCTTGTGGTCAACTTTACGAACCTCTAAAGCGACAGTATCACCCTCTTGTAGGTGCTGGCTCTCCATAGCCTCTTTCGGAATAGTCACCACGTAGCTATTCCCGACCTTTCTTACTTTTTGCAGCAGCATTTGTAGTATCCTTGCTGTAGGTTATGGAGTGTATACAATATATCTTGTATATACACCAACTGGTCATAATCGTCAAATTCCCCAGAATAAAAGTAGAAGGAAATCGCCAACCCATACGCTAGTGTACAATGAGGTAATGCAACCTAAGACTGTCCTGGTACGGGCCTATGGAAGGCAACAACGGAGAATATGACCAACAAGCTCTGCCCCAAGATCATCCTCGAAGGGACGCGCCTGACGCTCAAGACCGAGATCGCCTTCGCGCTGAACGAGCACCCGCGCATCGTCGGCCCGCGCAAGTACCGTTACCACTCTCCCCTCATATCAGCCGAGTGGTGCGCCTTCACCAACTTCCCCTGGGGCCGCGGCCTGATCAACTTCGAGGCGCAGGAGGAGGAGCTTGCGATGGAGACCTACCATACCTGGGTACGCCTCTTCGAGTTGCAGCGATACTATTCCTGGATCATAGACCGCTTCCACATCTCAACACGGGCCTACCAGTTGCAGGCCTACGGCAAGGACTACGATTTTGGCTGGCTGGAGGAAAGACTCCATGCGCTCAATTTCCGGCTGGTGTTCTGCACCCGCACGCCTGAATCGTTCGGCCAGGCGCGATCAGAAAGGCTGAAGGTATCCGGCAACCCGAGCCAATACGACGACCTGGATGCATTCATCAAAGAGCAAGAGCTTATGCGCAGCCTGGTAGACCAGTCGATCTTGCCTGCCCTCGAACTGGACATTTCCGATAGCAACGTGGAAGCTGCGAGCGACAGGATAGCAGACTGGTTGGAGCAGACGGGCGGATTGTGGGCGTAGTAAAATGAGCAACAACAAAGCCTCCGTGCGCTTTGTGCTCTCTGCGCCCTCTGTGATTAAAGAAGGAGGCCGCAAAATGGATAGTAACAGGCAACCAATACACCCCGAAGCTCGTATAGGCCACGTACACCTCAAGGTATCGGACATCGAGCAAGCCGTCGAATTCTACCACAACGCCTTCGGATTTGAGCTAACGCAACGTTTGGGCGACAGCGCGGCATTCATGGCGGCGGGCGATT
>JBBRVL010000456.1:0-3003 GCA_038246925.1 Chloroflexia bacterium | reverse complement strand
GGTGGAGCGGCCAACCGACTCGATGATGCAGACATAGCGGAAGAACGCGCCCGGCACGGTGGGGTCGGGGCGGTCGGTATAGAGGGCTGCTTGATAAAGCTGCACCAGTCCCCATATAGACGACCAGGCGTCTTTCTCGGCTTCCTCTACATGCAATCCCAGACCTGCTGCCTCGGCGCGACCTGCCGTGTAGAGGGGAGATTGAAAGCCTCCATTAAACAGGTCTACGAGGCGCTCTACCAGCTCATTATCCTCTACGTGCATATGTCTCTGGAGGGCTTTGCGCGTCAAATCTCGGGAGAGGGCATCGACCTGTTGCATGTGGGCGATGGCGAGCGGGTGAACATATTGGAGGAGCGCCGTCACGACCCCCGGATCGAGGTTGCCGAGGTTGGAACTGTTGCTGTTGCGCTCCTTGTCCTTCGTCTTTTGTCCTTCGTCATAACTTCCCCCCACGGGCTTCTTTGGTTTGTCGGCGCCGGATAGAAAGCGGACAAGCCCTCTCAATTCGCCCAGAGATACGGGAAGAGGCTGGCCCTGTTCGTCACGTGGGAGGAGAGGGTGCTTGCGTATCGAGTCGACGCTGCCTAGCTCTGAGATCGGGCCCATGACTATCTCGTCCGCACCGAGGGCCAGGAGGGAAGCAGCCCCTTGAACGCGGGTGCCTATGATTACTCCGAGATGGTCGCAATACTCGCGCAGCAGGCTGATCATACGCCAGCAGACCTCGGGTATGCCACCCCGCGCAGAGACCAGCAGGTCTATCCGCTCGCGCTTGCCGAGGGCGTGGAGCTTGTCGTAGAGGTGGGGCAGAGCGTCGTCGGCGATCACCGCGTTGTCATGCAGCATATAGGCTATGACAGACGAATTGCGGGCCTTCTCGATAGCTGTCAGCAGGGCGTTGCGCTGTTCGACGTTCTCTAGCAATTGTCCTCCTTGGGATTAGGGATTAGGGATTGGGGGTTAGGGATTAGTAGGCAGTGGTCGGTATTCACGCTTCTTATTCCCTAACCCCTAATCCCTAATCCCTAATCCCTAACTATCACAGCCATGCGTCAGGCTTCCGCTACTGTCGAGGGCTGATTTTGTTTCCTGCTGCGCCAGCTACGTACCACGAACCAGGCGATGAGGATAAGGATGATAAGGATGATCGGGATGTCGAACGGGCGAAGGGCCTCCCGTATGGCCCGAGGCTGCCAGACCGCGCCCGCCCATGCCAGCCCCGCCGACCAGGGGAACGAGCCGAGAAAGGTATAGATGACGAACTTAGTGAAGTTCATACGGGCCACGCCCGCCGGGAAAGAGATAAAGGTGCGCACCACGGGCAAGAGGCGTGAGAAAAAGGCTGTGGCCTCACCGTACTTCTCGAACCACTTATCGGCGGTATGGAGGTGGTGCTTGTTGATGAGGAGATATTTGCCGTACTTCTCGACTATGGGCCGTCCACCGAGCGCGCCCACCCAGTAGGCGATTATAGAGCCGATTGTGCAGCCGATTGCCCCAAAGAGGCCTGCCTGGAAAATGCCCCACCAGTTATCGCCGGTCTGCACCAGGTACTGCCCGGCAAAAGGCATGATGATCTCACTGGGGAGCGGTATGCAGGCGCTTTCGATAGCCATCATTATGACCACGCCGAACCACCCAAAGCTGGTGTATATGCCCTCTATAAAAGGCCATACATAAGCATCTTCGATCTGGTGAATAAACTCCAACAACTACCTCCTGCTTCCGGCTGATTCTGCATACGTGGGTAAGAGGACCGAGATAGCGCCCACAAGACACCGGGACAGCGAAGATTATAACATGAGCGGCAGTGAGGAGGCAATAAGTGGAGAGTAGGGCAAACGCATCTAGAGTGAGCACTGATCTACAGTAGAAACGAAACAAGTCAACGGTGTCATTCTGAACGAAGTGAAGAATCACTACGGGTGAGTCTTTGCTATACGGACGGATTCTTCACTTCGTTCAGAATGACAAGGGTAAGTGGGTACTCCGGCAGACTAGCTTTGCACTAATGACGCTCGATTTTGATGCATTTGCCCTAAGGAGGAAAATAGTGAAAGGGAAAGACATGAACACATAGGGGCGTGCCGCTGGTACGCCCCTATATTTCTCCATGCTTGGATACTCTCTAGCTTTCGCCCCATATCCGCAATAGTCCACGCATGCCTAAGCCGACCGACAGGAGTAGCGCACTGAGGAGTAGTATGAAGGGACCGAGCCACGGGAGGCTCGTACCGCCACCAGAGGGCGGCAGGAGTCTCGGCGGGCCTGCCGTCGCCGTCTCGGTTCCGGTCGCTGCCGGGGGTGTCGCAATCTCAGTAGGGGTGCCAGGCGTCTGGGTTGGCGTACCACCGGGTATGGTCGGCGTCTCGGTGGCGCTCGGCCCACCTGGTGTCTGTGTAGCTAATGGTGGTGTACCGGTCAGCGCCACAGTGGGCGATGACGCGGTAATCGTGTTAGTAGCTGCGCTAGTGGCTACCGCCGTATTCGTCGGCACAGCCGTACTGGGAGGCGTGCTGGTGGCGCCTGGCCCCCGCGTGTTAGTCGGGACAATCGTAGGCGTGTTGGTCACAGCGAGTATAGGGGTATTGGTTGCCGTGGGTACAGGCGTGTTGGTGGAGGGTAGAGCCGTCGGGGTTGTCGTCGCTGCCGTGGTAGAGGTGCTGGTGGCGGTGGGGGTCCCTCCAAAAGCGCAGGCTTGAATGTCGTTGGTGTCCAATGTCACAGCGCCATTGAGGGCATAGAGGCCGGTGCTGGTTGTTGCGCCTGTGGTGAGGGTGATGGAAGTCAGTGCGAGGATGTTTCCCTGGAAGCCGGTATTTGTTCCCAGGGTCGCAGAGCTGCCGACCTGCCAGAAGACGCGGCAGGGTTGTGCGCCATTGATAACCAACACCTGGGCATTGCTTGCCGTGGTGAGGGTGCTATTTATCTGAAAAATGAAGACGCTATTGGGGTTACCCAGGCCGTTCAGGGTGAGTTGGCCGGTCAATTGGGCTGAGG
>JBBRVL010000455.1:0-3006 GCA_038246925.1 Chloroflexia bacterium | reverse complement strand
CTCTACGCTTCGCCGAGGAACATCTGCGCGAGGATATAGATATGCAGAACTGGATCTTCGGGAAGTTGCCGGAGGTATGCCTTTACACGCTGCAATTCGAGAATGTCAGCGTGCCGCCGAGCGCGTGGGAGTTCGTCAAGCAGTTGGAGCCGGTCGGCACAACCCCCAGTTTCCCTATCCCGCGCTGATAGATGATGTCCTACATTTGGCTAGTGAGGCGGGTGGCGAGTGTATGCCACCCGCCTCTTGACACTCTTGACAGGAGGCTATAAACATGGACCTTAGCACTACTTATCTTGGGATGACCTTGCGAACTCCCCTCGTCGTTTCGGCGTCTCCTATCTCCGAGTGCATAGAGAACATCAAACGCGCTGAAGAGGCGGGAGCGGCAGCGGTTGTTCTCTACTCCCTCTTCGAAGAGCAGTTGCAAGAAGGCTCGCGTGAGATACAGTACATCACCGATGAGACCGCTCTGGTGGTTGAAAACAATGGCTACTTTCCGAGGCGCTCACACTACAACCGTGGGCCGGAAGGCTACCTTGAGCACATACGCAAGGCTAAAGAAGCGGTCAGTATCCCCATCATCGCCAGTCTGAACGGAACATCCATAGGCGGGTGGTCAGAGTACGCCAAGCAGATGCAACAGGCCGGGGCGGACGCGCTCGAATTGAACATCTACTACATACCAACCGAGCCAAACGTCACCGGCGCACAGGTTGAGCGCACCTACCTGGAGATAGTGGAGTGGGTGCGCTCAGCAATAACAATCCCTCTGGCGGTGAAGATCGGCCCATACTTCAGCAACATACCAAACATGGCTGGGCGCTTCGAGCGGGCAGGGGCGGACGCGCTGGTCCTCTTCAACCGCTTCTACCAGCCCGACATCGACCTCGAGCTGATGGATGTGAAACCACGTCTTCTTCTTAGCACCTCCCAGGCGATGCGTCTGCCCCTGCGGTGGACCGCCATTCTGTACGGGCAGGTAGACTGCGACCTGGCAGCCAGCGGGGGCATCCACACGCAGGAAGACGTGGTGAAGATGCTCATGGCAGGGGCGAGCGTCACGATGCTCTGCTCTGTCCTCCTCAAGCGCGGGGTCCAGCATATAGCCCACCTCGAAAGGGAGCTTGTGAAGTGGATGGAGACGCACGAGTTTGAGTCGGTAGCCGAAATGCAGGGGCTGATGAGCCAGAAGCACGTATCGGACCCCGCCGCCTTCGAGCGCGCCCACTACATCCGCACCCTCCAGAGCTACAAACCTGCCGGCTCCAGCGCTGTAGCCCCTGTCGTGGCACTTTGGTAAGTCTGATGCATAGTTATAGGGATGATGCATAGATGTGCAAGGGGCAGAGCAGCACCTGCTCCTTTATCCTTCCGAGCACGAAGTTCCTTTACAGGCGCTTGAACCGCTGATTGCCACTTTGACGGAGTATCAAAGGCACAAGAGGGTGCTGTTAGTGCTGGATAACTCCGAGCAGATCCGGCCTGTTGCCAAGAGGACGCCTGTAGGCCTGCGCACGTCTGCGCACGTGATCTCCGCTCGTTTTCTTATCGCCATGAGCTTGGTCACCCGATGCTCTGGTTGTCATAGCAGAATATCTACGCCTGCCGGCTATCCGCCTCCAGGTCACGATCTGTGCCGCTCTTGATCTCCGCCATGCGCCCCGTGACCAGGAAGAGTACCCGCTCGCATACGTTTGTTACCCGGTCGGCTATCCGCTCGAGGTTGTGGGCTGCCCATAGCAGGTGGGTGGCTCTGTCAATCGTAGCGGGGTGAGCCATCATAAAGTCCAGTAGCTCCCTGTAGACGCGGTTGTATAAAGCATCAACCTCATCGTCCCGGAGGGCTATCTGCTGCTGCGCGGCGAACGTATCGCGCTCCACGAAAGCTCGGAGGCTATCTCGGAGCATCTCACGGGCACTATCGGCCATGCGTGGGATATCAACCAGCGGCTTCAGCAGCGGTTCGCCTGCGGTGAGCAGTGTAATCTTCGCAATGCCGGCAGCGTGATCGGCCATACGCTCCAAGTCGGTACTGATGTGCAGAGCAGCGGCCAGCATGCGCAGATCTGAGGCCATTGGGGCCTGTGTGGCGATCAGCAACAGACAGCTGTCTTCTATGTCGAAACGCAGTTGGTTGATCTTGCCGTCGTCGCTGATAACTGTGCTGGCTACCACACGAATCCGTGCGTGCAGGAGTCACTCGCCTACCCTCTCAATACCCATAAGCTCGCCCACGCAACGCCTATCCTTAGCATAACTTAGCGCCTGACGATTACAATTAACGGGCCGTCTTTCGCTCGTCATTATTCTTAAGGAGAAGCACTGTAATTTGGCTGAGTTTCTTGAGTTCGTTTTCATGCTTGTTATCCCCGCGTTCCGGCGGGTTATTGTTGGACGGGTTTGGAAAAGGCCAACCTGTAATTCTCTTCCAGCCACTGCTGTAACAGACGCTATGAAGGACCTTTGTCGTAGTAAGCAGGACCTGATGATAGAGAACGCTCTACTGCGCCAACAACTGATAGTTCTACGCCGCCATGTCACCCGACCCCAGCTCAACAACACTGACCGTGCCCTACTGGTGCTGCTGGCGAGAAAGCTCCGAACATGGAAGAGCGTACTGTTCATCATTCAACCGGACACATTGTTGCGTTGGCACAGGCAAGGCTTCCGCCTATTCTGGAAGAGAAAGTCGATGACTACTTCTCGTGAACCGAAGTTGCCTGCCGAGACTATAGATCTGATAAGGCAGATGGCTCTCGCAAACAGGCTGTGGGGTGCTGAGCGCATCAGGAGCTCAAGACGCTGGCCCAGAATATCATGACCACTCAGGAGGCCGAGATCATGCAGTTCATGGACTGGGCGATGAGGTGGTACAACCTCGACCTGATGTCCTCCATACCGGTGGGTACAGCACCGGCGGGTATGCCGCGCACCGGTGAGGCCGATGGCACAGGCTTGATGCTGATGGCGCTGGCCCTCCTCGCCGCAACCGCCGCCATCTCG
>JBBRVL010000454.1:0-3031 GCA_038246925.1 Chloroflexia bacterium | reverse complement strand
TTGCCCTTCAGGAGATAGAAGCTAGACGAGGAAACTCTCAAGACGATGCAGATATCCAACGGTAAGGCTACACAGTTCCATTTTGAGCTAGAGACTTCGCTGGATGGCCCGATGGGGACAGCACGCGCCGGGAAGATTACCACTCTGCACGGCGTCATCGAAACGCCGGTATTTATGCCTGTTGGCACTCAGGCTTCGGTGAAGTCGCTCTCGCCGCACGAGCTGCGCGACCTGGGCGCCCAGATCATATTGTCGAATACTTACCATCTCTATCTGCGCCCTGGGGCCGATCTGGTGGAGAGGTTTGGTGGTTTGCACGGCTTTATGGCATGGGATAGGCCGATTCTGACAGACAGCGGAGGATTTCAGGTCTTTAGTCTGAGCCACAACCGTAAGATAGATGACGATGGCGTTACATTCAAGTCGCATCTGGATGGCTCTTTGCACAGGTTCACTCCTGAGATGGTGATCACTGTGGAAGAGAAGCTGGGCGCAGACATTATAATGGTCCTGGATGAATGTACACCATACCCATCTACGCATGAATACAACAAGCAGGCGTTGAAGCGCACTCATGCCTGGGCCGAGCGATGCCTGAAGGCGCAGACAAGGACCGACCAGGCTCTCTTCGGAATCGTACAAGGCAGTACTTTTCACGACCTTAGGCGGGAGAGCGCTCAGGTGTTGGCTTCGATGGGGTTCCCCGGTTATGCAGTTGGGGGCCTGAGCGTGGGAGAGCCGAAGGAAGAGATGCACGCGATGCTTGAGGAGACCGTGCCGCTGCTTCCCTCGAACAAACCTCGTTACTTGATGGGGGTCGGCTCGCCGGAAGACCTTGTGGAATGCGTTGCCAGGGGCATCGACATGTTCGACTGCGTTCTGCCTACGCGCGTGGCAAGGAACGGCGCGCTTCTTACGCGGGATGGACGGCTTTCGGCCAAAAGCTCGCGCTATGCGATGGTAGATGGGCCTATCGAGCCGGACTGCGATTGCTACACCTGCCGCAACTTCAGCCTGGGATACCTGCACCATCTTTACCGAGCCGAAGAGCTGCTGGTGTACCGCCTCAATAGTATTCATAACCTGCGCTTCATGACGCGCACGATGTGTGAGATTCGTTCAGCCATCATGAATGGCAGCTTCAATGCGTACAGGGCCGAGTTCCTGGATCGCTATAAAATCACCGACAGGGCTGCGGCCGTCGCGCAGCGCCAGAAGTGGCTAGAAGCGCACGGCCGGGCGTAGCTAGGGTCAGGCAGGGCGGCTAGCGGAGATGCGCTTGAACTGAGAAAGCAGGATTTCCTCTTCGTCGTCCTGCACGGTCCTGGGGTCGATCAGGAGCGCGCCTTTCTCTACCCTGACAACGACAGGCGGGTCAGCGTGTCTTAGCTGCTCGGCGAGGCGACCGGCAGGTTGGTCGCTCTTGATGCTTATCAGCCAGGTTGGAAGCGTTTCACCGGGTAGCGAGCCTCCACCGATGGCCGATTGTCCCTTCTCTACCGTTGCGGTCAAGCCAAGAGTATTCAGGCGCGCTGACCAGCTTTCGGCTTTCTGTTTGAGAGCATCCTCACTCATAGAGACCATCTTCCAGATAGGCACTTCGCGCTCAGCTTCGCCCTTCAGGTAGTGGAGCAATGTGGCTTCCAGGGCTGCCAGTGTGATCTTGTCGACCCGCAGGGCACGAGCCAAAGGGTGCTTTTTCAGGCGGGCAACTACATTCTTTTTGCCTGCGATGATGCCGCACTGGGGGCCGCCGAGTAGTTTGTCACCACTAAATAGGACCAGGTCGGCTCCGTCCCCTAAACTTGCTTGCACCATAGGCTCAGGCGCGAGGCCAAAACGGGCCGTATCGATGAGCGCGCCGCTTCCGACATCATCTACCATCAGTAGACCCTGCTCGTGGGCAAGCGCAGCCATCTCCCCCACGCCAGGCTGGGTAGTAAAGCCCACGACGCGGAAATTGCTCGCGTGGATACGCATGAGGAGAACCGTTTCTGGCGTAATAGCGTCTGCATAGTCGGTCAGATAGGTGCGATTAGTTGTCCCAACTTCTACAAGCGTGGCGCCGCTCTGCCGCATGATTTCGGGTATGCGAAAGCCTCCGCCTATTTCTACGAGCTGACCCCTTGAAACCACAACCTCTTTACCATTTGCAAGCGCCCCAAGCGCCAGTACGAGAGCAGCAGCATTGTTGTTCACCACGAGGGCGTCTTCGCAGCCTGTAACCTGGCGGAGCAGGTCCCCCGCGTGAGAATAGCGCGAGCCTCTCTCACCCGCGTCGAGGTCATATTCGAGGTTGCTATAAGCGGCCACGCAAGCAACAGCCTCGATTGCGCTCTTACTGAGAGGGGCACGGCCCAGGTTGGTGTGAATAATGACGCCGGTGGCGTTGATAACCGGACGCAGGCCGGCGGTAGTGAGGCTGAATGCAGCTTGCGCCGAACGGGCCGCTACTTCGTCGATCCCTGGCGCTTCGGCGTCGTCCCGCAAGAGTGACTCTCTTACCTTCTCAATCTCAGAGCGAACCGCGGCCACTACCAAATCGTGGGGGAGATTCGATATTGCTTCGCTGAGAGCGGGGTGCATGAGCACTTTATCCACAGAGGGGATAACTCGCAGTTGCCCTGGGCCAGAGCCGTCCCTGGCGGGCGAGCTGGCACGCGTCTTGTCTACCTTCATGCCGTCATTTTACCACGTGCGCGAGGTTAAAAAGAAAGGAGGTGGACAATGTCCATCTCCTTTCTTTGTTCCAGTCTTGATAGTTACCTGCTAGGTCCAGCCGCAAGGGTGATCGTGATTGTGGGGAGAATGCTGGTCTCAGTAACGGTAGGTGTCTCTGTAGGGACCAAGGTCTCGGTAGCGATCAGGGTCTCTGTCGGGACGATAGTCTCAGTAGGCGTAAATGTGATGGTAGAGGTAACGGTAATGGTCGGCGTCTCCGTCGCTAGTGGGGTAGCGGTCGGCTGTAATCGCGCCCCATCGACGATCTTAGACGCCTGTCCACGGGTCACTTCGGTGTTTGGACGGAAGG
>JBBRVL010000453.1:0-3068 GCA_038246925.1 Chloroflexia bacterium | reverse complement strand
TGTTCGAGCGCGCGAAACATATAAAGCTGACCGTGGTCTTCATTGTAATAGGCTCGGATGCCCTCGAAGCAACCCGTGCCATAGCTAAATGCATGAGTTAGAATGCCGATCTTGGCCTCGCTCAGAGGCACAACCTTACCTTCAAAGTAGCAAAGGAGAGGCAGTTTTGTGCTCATTTTATTCTCCTTGTATAACGACAGCCCCGGACCACGCTGTCCGGGCCATGCGGTGTCACCCGCATGACGAATTATAACACTGTCATGTGCAATGAGCAATTATTAGACCAGTGGCCGGTGGTCAGTGGTCGGTATGAAGAAGCAGACCCACTTCCCTTTGTCATTCTTCACTACGTTCAGAATCCGTTTCAGCACAGTCTCACCCGTACGGATTCTTCGTTAAGAATGGCAAGAGCGGGTGCATTCGCCGCTACCGACCACCGATCCCCGATCCCCGATCCCCGACCACTTGACGCTACGCCCCGTTAGACATATACTTAAATCGAATAGACTTTCAGGGCAGGGTGAAATTCCCGATCGGCGGTACGGCGTAAGCCAAGCCCGCGAGCCGCAAGGCACGACTCCGGTTAGACTCCGGGGCCGACGGTTACAGTCCGGATAGAAGAAAGTCGCGATACATACCATCGGTCTGCTCGCCGTGTGCGGTCACGCACGCGTGAGGACCTCATGGTATGCTGTTCGTATGTGTGATGCCCTGGAAGCTACCAAGCGACCGGGGTTTTTTATGCGCGTAAAGAGCAAAATCAAGAGGGGGGTTGCCGACAGGGTAACTGTAACTACCCAGGATAGAACGGGCGCTACGCCCGGTTCTATCTCCTCTACACGCGCTCTGTGCCTCCCGCCGTCGACCAATCAAATCGACGAGCTTCCCACATTCGAGAGCCGTCAACGCCCCATAAATTGGCGTGGCGTACTGACCAGGGTCTCAGTCGCCGTACTGTCGCTTGTCCTGCTGGTGGGATTATGGTGGGGGATTGCCCTCCTCGGCAATTATCCAGACTTTATACTCCCTACCCCGCTCGCTGTCGCCGAGCGCTTCTGGTCAGTGCTGCTTGATGGGTCTCTGCTCGGACACGCCCGTACGACTATCACTGAAGCGGCCCTGGGCTTCCTTTTCGCGTTCGCTGTTGGAGTTGGGCTTGGCTACCCTATCGCACGCTCGCGCCCTTTGGAGAGGTTCCTCAGCCCCTATATCGCGGTCAGCCAGGCCCTCCCAGTCGTTGCCATCGCCCCGCTGCTCGTAATCTGGTTCAAAGATGACCTGGCCCGCAACATCGTAATCGTCGCCCTAGTCTGCTTCTTCCCCATCCTGATCAACACCATAGTCGGCGTGCGCGGTATCGACCGCTCTTTGCTGGAGATGGCGCGTATATCGGGTGCGAACCTCTGGCAGATGATATATTATGTCGAGTTGCCATTAGGGGCGCGCGCTTTGTTGGGTGGGGTAAAGCTGGGCGTAACGTTATCGATAACAGGCGCTGTGATAGGCGAGATCGTGTCGTCCGGTTCCGGCCTCGGCTTCCTGCTGGTCTATGGCCGCGGCCTCTTCGACACCAGGCTCGTCTTCGTCGGGCTGGTCTCCCTTGCACTACTGACGATGGTCGCCTACGCTCTGATTACCCTGCTTGAGAGAATAATCGTCACATGGGAAGGAACAACGGACTGATTGAGGAGACGTAGGGGCATGGCGTGCCCTAATGCTGTCGCATTAAAAATCGGAACGTGCTGTAGGGGCAGGCCCCCGTGCCTGCCCTGACCGTCGCCAACAAGGGCAGGCACGGGGGCCTGCCCCTACGGAATCTTTATGCGACACTATTGTGGCGTGCCATGCCCCTACATGAAACAGGAATCTGTAATTGGAGATGACATGTTCAATAAGAGATACAACCTACTAATAATAGCACTCGTGCTTCTCGCCCTGACGAGCTGCTCTGTAACCCCGCAGCCTCTGCCCATACCTACTCCTACGCCAGCACTAACCCCTATCACCATAGGCCTGGGATACAAGCCTGATGTGCAATTCGCGCCTTTTTATGTGGCTGCCAACAAAGGGTATTACAAGGCTGAAGGCCTCGACGTTACATTCCAGAACGGCAATGTGCCCGATCTGATGAAGGTGATGGCGGCGGGTGATGTTAGCCTGCAATTCGTTGCCGCCTCGGGTGACGAGATAATTCCGGCCCGCGTGCAGGGTATCCCTGTGCTGTCCGTGATGACCTGGTACACAAGCTACCCGGTAGCTGCCGCCTCCATTGTAGGAAAGGGGCCGGAGCTAAAGAGACCGGAAGACCTCAAGGGGCGCACCGTGGGCGTACCAGGCCCGTTCGGCGCGACCTACATCGGCCTGCAAGCTCTCCTTAAGGCAGGCGGCCTGACTATGGACGATATTACGCTCAAGACTATCGGCTTTACCCAGGTCGAAAACCTATCACAAGGACAGGTGGACGTGGCGATGGTCTATGCCGCCAACGAGCCTGTGCAGCTCCGCAGCAAAGAGTTCGAGGTTAGTACGCTCATGACATCTGACTATATCGATCTGGCGTCTAACTGCCTCGCCGCGAGCGATAAAGCGGTCAAGGAGAATCCTGAGCTGGTGCGTAAGGTCGTAAGAGCCACGTTGAAGGGGATACAGGACACTATCAACGATCCAAAGGGAGCATTTGAAGAGTCGCTAAAGCAGGTGCCGGAGGCTGGAAACGCCGACAACCGCGACCTCCAGATGAAAGTGCTCGAGGAAACGGTCAAGCTGATGCAGCCTACCGCAAACCAACCCCTCGGCTGGACCAACCCCGAACTCTGGTCGGCTACTCAGGACTTCCTCTTAGAAGCGAAACTTATCCCACAAAAAGGTGATGTGAATGCGATGTTCACCAACGACTTTGTTGGGAAGTAGCCTGTGTTGAGGCCCTTAATCTATCTGTGAAATGCGAATAAAGTAGGAGAAAGAGACAAAAGCTAGCATTGTCATTCTGAACGAAGTGAAGAATCCGTTTCTTACCCGAAGCGCTGATTCACCAGTACGGATTCTTCACTTCGTTCAGAATGACAAGG
>JBBRVL010000452.1:0-3070 GCA_038246925.1 Chloroflexia bacterium | reverse complement strand
GGGTGCGCTAGTGGAGCCACCAAACTAACCTGGTACGTTGGCCTCGGCGCGGGTGGCGACGCGAACGTGATCCCGAAGGAAGCGGCCTGGGTTGACAAGTTCAACAAATCGCAGACCGAAGCCTGTCTGACTCTACAGGTCGTGCATAACCCCGAGTCGTATGACACTCTTAAGGCTCAACTCGCCGCCGGAAATGGCCCCGACATCGTTGGCCCCGTCGGTAAGGCTGGACGCGCTAGCTTCCAGGGCAGCTGGGCAGATGTAAGTGTCCTTGCGAAGGAAGCCAACGTTGACCTGAGCAAGTATGATCCGGCGCTGTTGGACTTCACGAAGGACGAGGGAGTGCTTGTCGGCATTCCGTTCGCCCTCTTCCCAAGCTTCATATACTACAACAAAGCCCTCTTCGACGAAGCCAAGCTGCCTTACCCGCCTCATAAGCTTGGCGAGAAGTACGATGGCAAAGATTGGAACCTCGATACAATGGCCGAGCTTGCTAAGAAGCTCACAGTCGATGCGAGCGGCAACGACGCGACCGCTGCTAACTTCGATGCTAAGAACATCAAGCAGTTTGGTTTCTACGAATCGAACACCGACGCCCGCGGTATAGCAACCCTCTTTGGAGGTGGTCTCCCCTACGACGCAGCTGATACCAAGACCGCCAAAATCCCGGATAACTGGCGAGCCGCCTGGAAGTGGTACTATGACAGTATGTGGAACCAACACTACGCGCCGAACTACGATTACCAGCAGAGCGACCTGCTAGGCAAAGGTAACCCCTTCTCATCGGGTAATACCGCTATGGCGCACTCACATAGCTGGTTCACCTGCTGCTTCGACATCCAGAAGCTGACCTGGGACATAGCTGTGATGCCAACGATCAACGGCCAGGTCACAGCGAAACTCCACGGCGATACTTTTGCGATCATGAAGGCGAGTAAGAACCAGAAGGTTGCGTTCAATGTTATGGCTAAGATGGTTGTCGATCCTGAGCTCTACCAGATCTACGGCGGTATGCCTGCGAAGCCCGAAGATCGCGCTGCTTTCTTCACGGCGTTTGACACTCGCGTAGCGCCCAACAAGGTCGACTGGACTGTGGCCGAGGAGATGGTCAAGCACCCGGACCTGCCTAATCACGAATCCTGGCTACCCAACCTGATCAAAGCCAACGACCTCTTTGGCAAGTTCCGCACGCTGATGGACCAAACTCCTGGTCTGAACATGGACGCGGAAATCGACAAGTTCCAGTCCCAGCTTACGGATGTGTTCAAAGCAGCTCCCACCCCGTAAGTAATGACTTTGGATTTTGGATTTTGGATTTTGGAGCTTTTGCCCCGATCCAAAATCCAAGATCCAGGAGGTTAGCAAATGGCAGCCACCAGTTCTGCGATACGCCGTGGAGCAGGGTCTCAACCCAAACGCCGTGTTTCGGCACTGGAGCGTGGCCGCATCCGGTGGGGGCTATTCTTCATGGCACCCTGGTTCATCGGCTTCCTGGCGTTCCAACTCTTACCAATCGTATCGACTATATTCTTATCATTCACCGACTACAGCGCAACCAAGGAATTTGCCCTCGGCAATTTCAACATGGTGGGCTTTAGCAATTATGGCCGTCTCTTCACCGACCCCCAACTGTTGCAATCTGTAGGTGTAACCCTCAAGTTTGCTGCCATTGCTGTGCCGCTCGGGCTGGTCATTCCTCTCGCCTTTGCCTTGCTGGTCAACTCGAAGCACCTGCTGGCCCCAAACATCTTTAGAACCCTCTATTTTCTACCGACAGTTATCCCGATTGTCGCCGGGGTGATGGTTTTTCAGGGAGTTCTGAACGCGCAGTCCGGCTGGATCAACCTGGCCCTCAAAACTGTCGGTATCGAAGGACCACGCTGGTTGAGCGACCCCAACTGGGCAGTACCTGCACTCAATCTGTTGAGCTTGTGGGCTGTGGGCAACGCCATGATAATCCTGCTCGCGGGCTTGCAAGGTGTCCCTACAGAGCTTCTCGAGGCAGCGACGGTAGACGGCGCAAACGGTGTGCAACGCTTCTTCCGCATCACAGTACCTATGATATCGCCCGTAATCTTCTACAATATCACCCTGGGTGTCATTGGTGCTTTCCAGTATTTCGTCGCGGCTCTGCTCATCGGTGGGCGCAATGGCGACCCTCAGGGAGCCACGCTCTTCTATAACCTGCACTTCTACCGCCAGGCATTTGTTTTCAATGACATGGGTTATGGTTCAGCGCTGGCGCTGCTGATGTTCGTTACGGTGATGATCCTGACTGCCATCATGTTCTCTGTGGGGCAGAAGGCAGTTTACTACGCAGGCGGAGAGGCGTAAACGAATTACAAATTACGAATTACAAATTACGAATTTGAGAAGAACGCTTAAGAATCTGTAATTCGTAATTTGTAATTCGTAATTGGGATAGTGAGGGATAGATGGCAACCTTGACCCAGGTAGAGAGAATACGCCCGGCCGCAGACGCTCGCAGGCCAAAGTGGGGGCCGCGCCGTCTTTCCGCACAGGTCCTTGTCACCTCGCTCGGGCTGGCAGTAATGCTGATATTCCTGATGCCGCTCGGCTATATGCTCATGACTGCGTTCAAGGACGATTCTCAGCTTTCCGCTCAACATGCGCCATTGTGGCCGGCAAAAGCCTCCACATACACTTATGAGGGCAAAGAGCTACCCCTTTATGAGGTGCCGACGAGCGAAGGGACAAAACAGTGGGCTTTGGTCAAAGGCTTCCGCGAAGATAGCGACTTCATCGATCCTGCTCACCCTGAGCAAGGTGTGTTCAATTGGAAGGGCAGATACCGCACTCTCGACCCGGTTTACCACTTCGCGCCGACGCTCGACAACTTTATCATGGCCTGGAACCAGGTGCATTTTGAATTGCTGTTCAAGAATACTTTCATAATTGCCATCATCAGCACAATTGGCACGCTGATTTCGTGCATCCTTGTCGCCTACGGGTTTGCGCGCTTTCATATACCTGGCAAAAATATCCTTTTCATCATACTGATCTCAACAATAGTCCTGCCGCCGCAGGCGACTATCATACCGCTCTACAT
>JBBRVL010000451.1:0-3073 GCA_038246925.1 Chloroflexia bacterium | reverse complement strand
ACGAAAATATGTCAGGTAACGCCCAGCGAATCAATTCGCGGTCTGTTCACGAGCAAAGTCCGCCTGCGCGGACTCGGTGAGGGAAGGGTAGTCCACGTAGGTGGACTTTGCTCTTATGTAGCCCGTGGATTTATCCGCCGGGCGCTGTCAATCCTGTAACTATTTTGTTAGTGAGGTATTCAGAATGACATTCCCTAACTTTGTGCATGATCCCGGACTTTGCATCAGCCCCGTCCCTGACGGCGAAGGGTTGACACAGCGTCAGGCGCAAGCATAGAATGAGGGGATTTCAACTGAGGAGCTTATTATGCACAACGGCGATGGTGGAGATACACGTTACGGATTCGAGACGCGAGCGATACACGCCGGACAGGAGCCGGACCCCACCACAGGGTCGGTGAATGTGCCGGTCTATCTTACCTCCACTTACGTTCAAGACAAGCTTGGCCAGCACAAAGGGTACGAATATTCGCGCACGGGCAACCCGACGCGCACGGCCCTTGAAGAATGCGTGGCGTCGCTCGAAGAGGGGAAGTATGGGCTGGCCTTCTCCACAGGCATGGGTGCGGAAACTACCATCATGTACCTCTTCTCGCCCGGCGACCATATCATTGTTTCCAATGACGTTTACGGCGGGACCTACCGGCTCTTCGAGCGTGTCCTGGCCCGCTACGGCATGCTCTTCAGCTACGTCGATATGACTGACCCACAATCAGTACGCAAGCATATGCGGGAGAATACCAGGGCCGTCTGGATAGAGACTCCTTCCAACCCCTTGATGAAACTGGTGGACATCGCGGCTGTGTCCGAGATCGCCAAAGAGCATAGCGCCAGGGTAATAGTTGATAATACTTTCGCCTCACCCTACGGCCAGCAGCCTCTCGTGCTGGGTGCCGACATCGTTGTCCACAGCACGACCAAATATCTGGGCGGGCATAGTGATGTTGTGGGAGGCGTGATTGTCACATCCGATGAAGAGGACTATGAGAAGCTGAAGTACTTGCAAAATGCTGTGGGTGCCGTGCCCGGTCCCCTCGACTGCTTCCTGGTGCTGCGCGGCATCAAGACACTCGCTGTCAGGATGAGGATGCATGAAGCTAACGCTATGCAGATAGCCCGCTTCCTGGAGCAGCATCACGCGGTCGAGCGCGTTCGCTACCCTGGCCTCCCTTCCCACCCGCAGCACGACCTCGCGGGCAAGCAGATGCGCTGCTTCGGCGGCATGATCTCGTTCGACGTGAAGGGCGGACTTGAGCAGGCCCGCTGCATAGTCGAAAAGACCCGCATATTCGCCCTCGCCGAAAGCCTGGGAGGGGTAGAGTCGCTTATCGAGCACCCAGGCGTGATGACCCACGCCAGCGTCGCTAACTCCCCATTGCAGGTGCCCGACAACCTGGTGCGCCTCAGCGTCGGCATCGAGAACGCCGAAGACCTGATAAGAGACCTCTCCACCGCTATGAGCTAGGCATAATTTGGTAGGATTATGAATTATCAATTAGGCCGAACTAAGCAATTCATAATTCATAATTCAAAATTAATATTTCTCAGGAGCGGTGCTGACTTAGTTGTCTTCGGCATATTTGTGCTCCTGGCGCTGGCATTCACCTGGCCTGCTCCGATGGTGGCGGGCGTGGCGATTATGGGATCAGGCACGGATGGCTGGCAGGATGCCTGGGAGATGTGGTGGATGAACCAGTCCATCACTAATGGCTCGCCACCCTACCACTTCACCACCCTCTATGCACCGGACGGCGCGACCAACTTCCTGCACTCCTTCAATCCTATCCTAATTATCCTTACGCTCCCGGTACAGTGGCTCCTTGGGGTTATACCTGCCCACAATGTGGCCTCATGGTCGGCGCTCTTTTTGACCGCGTATGCAGGCTATTTACTCGGTAGGGATGTTAGCGGCAGCAGGAGTGCGGGGTTAGTCTCCGGGTTGGCGCTGGGCTTCGCGCCACACCAGTTTGCCCAACTGCTAGGCCATCTTGACGTGCTGTCAATCCAGTTCTTTGTATTTGGGACCTGGTGCCTTTATAAGGGCCTGCATTCAGCAGGTCGGAAGGCAGTAGTATGGCTACTATGGAGCGCTGCCTGCCTGGCAGCCTCAGCGTTGACCCACCCGTACCCGTTGATAGGCTCGATGATTGTCATGCTGTGTATGGGGCTATATTGGTCCATTCAAGGGCGGGCCGAAACTCCATGGTGGCAATCTGCTACTAGAACCATTCTGGCCCTCAGTGTCGGACTAGCGGTAGCCAGTCCGCTTCTCTTTGCCATGCTCGGGCAAAGGGAGGGGCCGAGTGCCCCTGGGCGATATGAGGCTGGCAGCGCCGAAGTAGCCTTCTTCTCGGCGGACCTCGCGGCGTACTTCTTGCCCAGCACCTTCCACCCGGTTTGGGGTCAAGCTTCCACTGGACTGATGAACTTAATCAAAGGTGGAAATGCCGAAAAGGTTGTGTTTCCAGGATACTTGGTTATGGTTCTGGGTTTCGTGGGCATCCTCTCGCCCGCCACTAGGCGAAAAGCCTTGTTCTGGTGGCTGCTGGCAGGCGCGGGTCTCCTCCTATCACTCGGACCTACCCTACACATCCTGGGAGCTAACACCGGCATACCAATGCCCTCTGCACTCTTCTACGCCCTACCTGGCACCTCTATATTACGAGTGCCCACCCGTTTTACCATCATCCTAATATTGGGGCTGTCAATCTGTGCCGCCCTTGGTCTCCAGGCGATACAGAGTTGGTTGCCAGCCCACTCACGTTACCAACACACCGCCCTGGCTGCCATTCTCCTACTGGTAGCGTTCGAGCTATTTGCGGCTCCTTATCCTACCTCCAGGTACGAGGTAGAGCCGTGGTTTGAAAGTGTAAACTTGTCACATGATGAATACTATGGTCTGCTTGAGGTGCCGTTCGACCGAGGAGACTCGCGTCCCCTGGCATGGCAGATTGCTTCCGGCCTGCCGCTCGCCGGGGGCTATATGTCACGCCAGTCCGTATACAATTTGTCCAGTGGCATACCGCCCTTTACCGAGTTCGGGGTCATCCGGTTCGACGCGCCCCTTCCGTTT
>JBBRVL010000450.1:0-3085 GCA_038246925.1 Chloroflexia bacterium | reverse complement strand
TATGTGTCCGCCCTGTTGGGGATCGTACCCAGGCAAGGGCGGACACATAGGTCCGCCCCTACGGCTTTGAAATGCGGTGTAAGCAGGTGAGACGGCGATTCACGTATCCTATAGATTTAGCACGCCTCATGGCTGTGTATCGCAGCACTTAATCTGAAAGTCGAGGATACGCCAGCCCGGTCCTCTTTCGACCATCGTCGCCGTGAGGATGTCGATTTGCACCCACTCCGCTTCTTGCGCACTGTCCGATGATTTCAGTTCGGCACGTGGGCGCACACGACCTGGGATGGTTACTTCCTTCTCACCGTTTGCCAATTCTTTCTCTGTGCCCTTTTGCTTCTCAATCTCGAATAAACGTAGCTGCTCGGATGCCGCCTGGATTTTCCGGTCCAACTCAGGCGACATCTCCACCAGGCCGGGCGCCATATACGCGCGTGCATCGTCCAATTCGCCCGCATACAGATGCAGGTAGAAATTAGAGAGCGCGCCCGTGGCGGAGCGTGGGGACTGCACCTGCTCGAGACAGCCGGTAAGCGAGGTAATGACCAAACCAACTGTCAGGCAGATTTGCAAGAGCGTAAGTTTTGGTGGCCTATGTCCTGCTTGTCTAAAACGGGAGAATCGCCTGCTGCGTATTACTCTGTCTATGCGGAAGGGTAAGGTCAATGACTTACGACCAGATTGGTAGAATGTTACTGCTATTAGGTGGCGTGCTGTTTGTCCTGGGTCTGCTGCTTTTCTTGTTAGGCCGAGGGCCGGTGGGAAAGCTCCCCGGCGATTTTACATTTACGAATGGAAACTTCACCTGTATCGCGCCTTTCGCAACTATGATCTTGCTTAGCTTACTGCTGACAGTAATTGTGAATGTAGTCCTTCGCATCATGAGCAAATAACTATTTGGCTAATCATCACTCGGATCATCAGGTGGCGCTATAAGCGACGGTTCGCCAACGCCCTTATCCGTACCCGGACCGCGACGTAGCTCTGCGCTCTTCAATACATGCAGCGCGAACCAGGTGAGCATTGTTGTGAAAATAGCCAGCCAGAACATCCCCAGGCCCGCAACCACCCCGATTGATGCCGTCACCCAGATGCTGGATGCCGTGGTAAGCCCTCGAACTGTGGAGCCTGTCCGAAAGATTGTGCCCGCGCCGAGGAAGCCGATGCCCGTAATAATCTGCGCCGCAAGCCGGGCAGGATCGCGCACGGTTCCCAGTCCATCGAAGCCGTAGACAGAGGCGACTGTGAAGCAGGCGCACCCGGCGGCCACGAGCATGTGGGTACGTAAACCTGCCGGGCGTCGCACCCTCTCACGCTCAAAGCCGACTACGCCACCCAGCAAAAAGGCCAAGAAGACTCTCGCAACCGTAATGACGTCAATATCTCTGAATACGAAGAGGTTGTCCATCTATCTGCCTCCCCATTGCAGGCATTATAGAGTGCGCGGCTAAGTAGTGCAACAAAGACGGCTCATTAAAAAGAGGCACCCTTGTTGGCGCCTCTAGTATTCTTTTACGTGAAGTAACGCTTAGGGCTGACCTTCAAGAGAGCGTATAAAGGCTACCATCATCCAGATTTCGTCGTCGCCGTTTGGCCCTCCATATGCGGTACCCCAGGCAGGCATGCCGGTCAGGTTAATACCGTGAGCGATCAGCCAGTACAACTGCCCCGGCGATTTGCCTTGTGTCGCTGGGCCATAGAGGTCGCTGGCCTGAGGGTATTGTGTCTTTCCGAGCGGTCCATCACCCCGCGCACCCTGGCCGTGGCAAACAGCGCACTCAGTCTGAAAGAGTTCTGAGCCGTTCGCGACAAACTCAGGCAGCACTTTCGTGCGGTCCTTCGGGTCGAGAAACTTGCTGGGGAAGCGCATGTCGCCATATTCGCTTGGTATCATGAGTGTCCGCTTGGCTATATCCGCCATCTGCGCTTCGCCCGGAAGCGGTGTTTCGGCCCTAAGGACGATCATACCCATCAGACCGGCAGTCGCGCCACCGCCACCCAGCAGCACCAGCAACAACAGAATCCAGCAGCCGCATCCACGGCCTTCTTTCTTTTCTTTTTTCTCTTCGACTTCTGTTACAACGGTGCCGCGTCTGCTATCCATGTATGCCTCCTGCTTATTGTTGCTTTCGTCGTAAGAGGAGTACGCTCAGAGTTACGGGCGTCTCTTCTGGTATGAGACACGTTTACCGCGGGCCTGCTTTATCTAATGGTCCTCGTGGTATAGTTTCTCTCCGGCGCGAATCTCTACCGAAAGATTGTTTTCGCCCGGCGGCAATGGGCACGAGTAGTAAGGGCTGTAGGCGCAATAGGGATTATAAGCCTTATTGAAGTCCACGACATATTCGCCGCTCTCGCGCTTATTTAGATCGAGATATCGTCCTGCCCCGTACGATTCCTTGCCTGATGTCTTGTCGCGAAAGGGCACGAAAATGCGATTGCCGTGGAGCGGCTCATCGGACGGCGGCATGAAGGCGGTAAGGCAAAGCTGTTCCCCATCCAGATCGAACTCGAGGCGGCCTATGCGTGTGTATTCTTTGTGATCGCCGGTTGTGGTCTGCACACGGAAAATGCCAGGGTGCGGCTCTGGTACTAACGTCGCGTTTACCCTGTACTTTTCATCGAAATCATAATAGTTTAGCCCTTTGGCTTGATGCTTGTCTTCGTGCGGAATGGGCGAGTCTTCGCTTTCCAGGAAGAACTTATCTTTTTGTCTGCGGAACGCGTCTATCTGACGCTTCGCGGCGCTTTGCTCGGGCGGTGCGCCGGTCGAGTCTGTATTTGATTCTGTGTGGTTTGTCATATCTTTTTCTCCTAAATGTGCGCTGTTGACCATCTATATATTCCAGCGCTGCCAGTATATCATAGCAAATGTGTCAAGTCAGTTCTTGTGCATGAAATGGAATACTCTGGGACGTTTGACAGCCTATCCGCCAGCCCAGGGCTAATCATTCTCGATGGAGAGACCTCGTAGGGGCGGGGGGCCCGGGCCCGCCCGCGGAGGCCCCGCTAGGGGGCGACGGGTCTCGCGCGGGACCCCGGCCGCGCCCCCAGCATACGCAAACAGGGAGTGGGTTATTATATA
>JBBRVL010000449.1:0-3130 GCA_038246925.1 Chloroflexia bacterium | reverse complement strand
TGTCGTAGCCGTAGCTGCGGTCGAAGATACTACCCAGGGCGGTGCTCGTGCCGACCTGCAACCGGCTCAGGCGCACCATCGGATTACTATAGGTGAACGTGTGGCGCAAACTATTGCCCAGTGTCAAGCTCGTCGGCTGGTTCAGTGCATCGAACGTGCCGGCTTGCGCATAACACCCGCCGCTGCTGATGCAAACACTCTGCTGCCGCCAGGCCGCGTCGTAGCCGTAGACCACGGTTTCCGTCCATCCCCCTGCCGTGGGGTAGGTGATCTGCTTGAGCCGATCGCCGCTGTCGTACTGCCAGCCGAACGTCCACGAACCGGCCATCCCACCGACCGTATGTACCGCGCTCGCAATCTGTCCGCGCACCGTGTAGGTCCAGGTCGTGCCAGTGCCGTCGCTGGTGCTCATGCTCGTGCGCTGACCCTTGCCGTTCGTACCGGCATCGTAGAGATAACTGGCCGCCAGGCTCGTCCCCGGTTGCGGGCAATTGTTGTCGGTTCGGTTGTACCTCATGTGGTCGGGTTATAGGGCGTAGGTACGCAAGTAGCCGAGTACAGGCAAAGGATTTAATCAATCCAGAACACGGGTTAACTAATAAAGGTTATTCCGATTTAAGCGAGAAACTTCCATGGATGTAAGCGGAGCCGGAAATTATGGAGGCCGCAGGCGACTTCCATCACGAGATCGCGAATGATCCCGCGCCAGAGGCGGATGGCATCCTTAACCATGCGACAGCGTTTGACGCTGCTGTTGACGTGTTCAATCCGCACGCGTCGTTTCGCGAGGGCGCGATTGTGCGCTTTCTGTTCCGGCGTCAGGACACCCCCGCGAGGCTTTTTGACGGGCTGGAGCAGGGTCACGCCGTCGCGATCAAAGGCCAGAAAGCCCAGGTCTTGCAGCAGGTGGCTGCCCGCAGGCAAGGGATAGGCGCTGTAGTCCGCAATCCGTTTGTCATGCACCCGGCCTTCAAATGTGGCGCTCAAGAACACGATCTGGAGGGTGGGATCAATCACGAGCGTGTTTTTGACGGTGTGGGCTTTGGCCTTGCCGCTGGAATGGAGCGTTTGTTCAGCCGGGTCCGTGGGGCGCGGGATGGCGCGTTCGGTGGCGTCGTGGCAAAAAGGGGGGCCGTGGCGTCCTCCGGCGGCGGCCCGTCATCGGAGCCATGGCCCGTCACGAGCATGCTGTCCAACCGCTCGGCAAGCGCCACCTGGGTACGGCTCGGCGCGTCGCCCGTTGCCCGCAACGTCGCCCGCAAGACGGGAAAGAGCGTATGCACCCACTGATTGACCGTACACTGCGGCAGCGCATACAGGTGGCCGTGATAGGTTTGGGTCGGATTCTGCTTCAGATAGCTCAACATGAACAGCAAGCGATCCTCCGGCGTCGGCAGGGGGCTGTTGGTGTAGGGCGTATAGCGCCGGTTCTGGCGCCGCTTCCCCTCCAACGTCCATGCCGCCATATGCGCCTGAAACGCCGCCTCAAACGGTTCCACCAACTCCTGAAACTCGTCCACCGTGAGACTCGTCAACGCCAGCACATCCGCCGGCTTTCCTGTCACTTCAGCATACGTCAAACGTCCCATTCTATACCTCCTGTACGTTAGGAGGAGAGTATATCATAAATCGGAATAATCTTTATTCTTTATGTACCACTTCGCACGCGCTCAAGTATCACACCTGAGTTGGCATCCACTGAGAAAACTACAGATTGTTGACCGTTTCGGTAGCGAATCAACCAGACTGCCGAGGCGTCTAATTCAGTTGGTACATCATCAGCCAATAACAAAACCAGTGCTACGTCAGAACGATCCCAATCTTCTCCAACTATCATTATTCCTTCAGAACGTGTGAGTCGCTCAGCCTCCCACGGCCCAAACACGACGTGCTCCATAGCTGACTGCCATCGAAGGAATGCTGCCTCATCAAAGGGGTCAATCTGGCTTGATACCAGGAGTGACCCTTCTTCATGACCTGCACGGAATTGCACCGTTTCGACTGTAAAGAGCGTATCAACAGTATTTGCATCCGAAGGAGCAGAGACAAACTCCATCTGAACTTCAAGGGGAAGAAGTGTATCTTCTTGCACCGTCGTTGGTTCTGCTAGGTATGCTGAAACTTCATACAGAAACGTATGTGATGGATCATATCCAACCAACTCCTGGGAATGCTCAACTAGCTCCCTCCAGTTCAATGAGCCTTGATTATCAGCATCATATTCAGCAGATGGAGATGTTGGCGATTCGTTCACGTTCACTGTAGTGCAGGCGGTGAACAGAAGACCAAGAATTGCGATAAGTATCCATAGAACAGGAAGCGCGAACCTTAGCTGAAGTAACTTAACCATCCCGAGGCCCTCCGATCAGATTAAAGATCGGCTTGAATGTTTCACGAGATGCATGAGGTCCCGTATTAAAACCTGGATGACGTATCTCCTTCGGGCGATGTGGATTATTTACCACAAGCGTATACTGGGTTGCGCCTCCTACCACATGGGAAATCTCAAACCAAAGTTCTATGTGAAGACCGCCACCATCAGGAAAGGCCCGAAGATCCATAAGGCTGAAATTTGTTAACTTGGCAGAGAGCCATGTAACAAGTTCTGAAAACGTCTCATAGGCGTAGTCATTAGTTGCTGCCTCCCAGAAGAAATCAAACAATGCTTCCCCTGCCGCAACGGGGCCAAAGAGAGCGCCAGCAATTTCTACTGCTAAGGCAAAGACATCACCTACATCTTTTCCTTCACGGGCCATCCTTAAATTAGCCAGAAAATCAAGTAGTAAATCAGAGACGAGAGCTGCTTCCGCTCCATTCAATTTTACATAATGCCCGGTCGGATCGGTATACTTCAACGGGTTATTCTGCACATAACTGTACCGATTGAGCGCCTGCGGGTTGGCCGGCCCCATCGGTGAGCCATACTGCTGCCGGGCATTGCCGTCCATCTGGAACCAGAAGGGCGCTTTGTTCTCGCTGTTCAGCTTACTACGGAATCCACCCTCGTGGAAGTCCACCGTCAGCGGGGTGACGGCCACGCCGTTCATCGTGCCCGAGGGTGAGCCGGGAACTACCGTGTCCGCGCTCAGGAAGCTGGCACTGCGCGGGTCGTAGTAGCGCGCATTGTAGA
>JBBRVL010000448.1:0-3134 GCA_038246925.1 Chloroflexia bacterium | reverse complement strand
GCAGCATGAGGCGATGGCAGAGCAAGTTTGCAGGGCTATCGAGGCGAATCTGGAAAAAGAAGAAGCGATTACCCTGGAAGAACTGGGGTCAGAGTTGAGCGTCAGCCCCTACCATTTGCAGCGCGTCTTCAAGAAGATGACCGGCATAACGCCGCGTAAGTACGCTGAGATGAAACGGCTAGAGAAGCTAAAAACCGGCTTGAAAACAGAGGAGAATGTAACCCAGGCGATGTATGGAGCAGGCTACGGATCGAGCAGCCGCCTGTACGAGAGCGCACCCCGCAACCTGGGGATGACGCCATCGACCTACAAGCTCGGTGGGCGCGAGATGAGCATAAGTTACGCCATAGTCGGGTCTCCCCTGGGCTACCTGCTGGTAGGCGCAACCGAGAAGGGCATTTGCGCGGTCAGGCTCGGCGACAGTGAGGAGGCGCTCGAAGAGAGCTTGTTCAAGGAGTTTCATGCTGCTAACCTGCGGCGTGATGATAAAGGACTGGGTAAATGGGTGGGACCTATCCTCGCTCATCTGCGCGGTAACCAACCTTACCTTGATCTGCCTGTCGACGTTCAAGCAACCGCCTTCCAGCGTAGGGTGTGGGAAGAGCTGCAAACTATACCTTACGGTAGCACAAGGTCATACAGCCAGGTAGCGCGCGCCATTGGGCAGCCAACGGCAGCACGTGCGGTGGCGAGGGCGTGCGCGACCAACAGCGTGGCGCTCGTAGTGCCCTGCCACAGGGTAGTGCGCGAGAACGGCGATCTGGGAGGCTATCGCTGGGGTATCGAGCGCAAAGAGCGCCTACTGGCACAAGAGCGGCAATTAGACGCGAACGGTAAGGGAGAGATTGGCAACAGAGACGATTAAGGCAAGCGGCGCGACGCGCGAAGCGGGTGGGCGGCGGGTCTGGGTCTGGCTGGCGTTGCTGTCAGTTTACCTGATCTGGGGCTCAACCTACCTGGCGATAAGGTTGGCACTCGAGGGAGGTTTTCCACCCTTCCTCGGGGCCGGGGTACGTTTCATCATCGCCGGGGCGATACTCTACATTATTGGTAGAGTGCAGGGCATACCCTCGCCCACGCCTGTGCAGTGGCGTGCCGCGACAATCGTGGGCGCGCTGCTCCTGCTCGGCGGCAATGGAGGAGTCAGTTTCGCCGAAGCGCAGGGGATTACCTCTGGGCTGGCGGCGGTCTGGATCGCCACGATGCCGTTGTGGGCTGCGCTCTTCGCGGGACTCTGGGGGAAGTGGCCTACAAAACTTGAGTGGGTCGGTTTGGGCGTGGGACTGGTCGGCGTGGGCCTGCTCAATTTCGAGAAGAACCTGCAAGCCAACCCGCTCGGCGCGGCAGCCCTCCTCGCCTCAACTATCTGCTGGGCGCTCGGCTCGGTCTGGAGCAGGCGACTGTCGCTCCCACGAGGTCTTATGGCGAGCGGCGCGGAAATGCTGGCAGGAGGTGTACTGCTCCTTGCCTTGAGCCAATTCCTGGGCGAGAAGTTGACGGTGATGCCAACCGAGCAGGCATGGTGGGCGCTCGGCTACCTGATCGTCTTCGGCTCGCTCGTCGCGTACAGCGCGTATATATACCTCCTGGGCCAGGTAAGGCCCGCTATGGCTACTAGCTATGCTTATGTCAACCCAATGGTGGCGGTTGGGTTGGGGGTAGCGTTAGGTGGGGAGAGCGTTACACCGGTCGGCCTGGTGGCGATGGCGATTATCCTGGGTGCGGTCGGTCTGGTCGTAATGGGCCGCGACAGGGCAACAATATCGTTGGGGCTTGACGTGTCACGCCCTGTTCGTAAACCTTTATGTTTGGGTTAAAGATACCGGGAATGACACGTCTTGCCCCTACATATTTCTCTTATACCACACTAAACATTAGGTTCGAGATGAGTTCTGCCACTCCGAAAACTGTAGCTTTCGTTACCTACTCCGCGCTGCCCAACGGCACCGAAGATGACCGATTAGCGATGCACTGTTTGCGCGACCAGGGTATAAAGGCAGATGTCAAGATATGGGATTCTCCAGGTGTGGACTGGACAGTATTTGATAGCATCGTGCTTAGATCATGCTGGGATTATCATAAGAGACCGGCGGAGTTCGCACAGTGGATACAACGCCTTGCTATGCTTGACGCACCCCTCTGGAATAGACCCGAGCATGTACTCTGGAACATGAACAAACAATACCTATCGGACCTGAGCGCAAAGGGCATCAAAACAGCGCCCACCATGTGGCTCGACAAAGGCAGCCGCGCCGATCTATCAGCCATAATGCATGAGCAAGGTTGGGAGAAGGCAATGATCAAGCCGGTTATCTCCGCCAGCGCCCACCGCACATGGCTCGTGTCGACTGAAGAAGCAATTGAGAAGCAACCGGAACTGGATGCGATGCTACATGAATCGGGTGCTATGGTGCAGCGTTTCATTGAAGAGATAACCGAGCGCGGCGAATGGTCTTTCGTCTTCTTGAATCATGAGTATAGCCATGCAGTGCTGAAGCAGCCCGCCAGAGGTGATTTTCGCGTGCAGGAGAACTTCGGGGGCCTTCTTCGGGAGGATAAGCCCGGCCAGGAATTGATAGAACAGGCCGGAAGAATCATGGAGTCGGTCGAGGGGCCTTACCTGTATGCACGTGTAGACGCCATTGACACTGGACGCGAACTGCTGCTGATGGAGCTGGAGCTTATCGAGCCACACCTCTTCCTGGCACAGGGAAACGCAGCCCGAAGATTTACCAACGCTATTATGTCAACCTTAAGGTGAAATTGACGCTTCCTTCCCCTATCCGATCAAGGTATGTGGGCCTGTTAGCAGCTATCACAACTCTGGCGGTTGCTGCCCTACAACTGATCCTCTTTCTCCCCTATGTGAGCAGTGGGCGAGCGACAGACTTCGGCCCTTACAGGGCTGATGGGGTCGCGCTGGTCTACGGGACAACTTGGGTGCTGGCGCTCGCTATTGCCTCTGCCTCGTGGAGGTTAGGCAGCCTACGACAGGCAGCTTCGATGCTAATGGTGCTGGCGGGTCTGTTGAGCGTAGCTTATGCCCGCGAGCCTTTCGTCCTCTATGTAGGCTGGGAAGTCGCTACCGCCGGTCTGTGGCTTTCCATGCCTGGCAAAGTTCAGTTTGGACGGCT